>CAJAFJ010000674.1 GCA_903938955.1 uncultured beta proteobacterium
CAAGGTGAAAGCCCTGGCCGCAGTAGCCGCCTGATTTCAGGCACATCGCACGGATTGACTCGTTAAAAAGTTAATCCGCCGTTTGTAGCGGGTGCGCTGTCAGCAAAAGCAGAAAAGCCGTTCAATTGAACGGCTTTTTTGTTGGCGGGTGAAAAACAGCTTGATTGATTAAGGCGCCTTGGGCGCAGGCGCGCCCTGCGAAATCTGGAGGTCGTTGTCTTTGGCAAAGTTCATGCAGAAGTCCCAGGCCATGCGGTCGTAGTCGCACAAATCCACATGCACGATGACGCAGCGGACACCATTCACGGAAGATGGAATGCACCAGGGCGAATAGCCCAAATGGCTACCCGGCTGGGGACCGCCGGGACGAAACTGGCTCATCACGCCCGCCAGGCGCTCAGACCAGTCGCTGGGGCGGAATTGCCGCCCCGTCAGGGTCAGGCCCAAAATATAAACTTCTTTGGCAGGAGTGGAAAGCATCGGGTAGAGGCCAATCAAGAGGCGCCATCGGGATGTTGCAGCGCACAAAAATTCATTCTATCTTATGTCTTATACAAGACTCATGACAAAAATTAATAGGCAGACGTCGGACTTGGTATTGTCGAACAAATCCGGGCGTCGATGCGCCTAGAATCACGTTTCAACGGCCCACCTTCAGTTGGGCCGCTTTTCGTTTTATAAGCCAGTTCTATCCCCAACTGATTGAAACCCTGGAGTCAGAAAACCATGAATGCAGCCCTGCCCGCGACCGAAACCACTGCGTCTTCTTTCATTGAAGCAGCGTCTCCCCATGTGATGAACACCTATGGCCGCCTGCCGATTGCCTTGTCGCACGGCCAGGGTTGCCGCGTGTGGGATGTCAACGGCAAGTCGTACCTGGACGCACTCGGGGGCATTGCCGTCAACACGCTGGGGCACAACCACCCCAAGCTGGTGCCGGCATTGCAGGACCAGATCGCCAAAATCATTCACAGCTGCAATTACTACCATGTGCCCAATCAGGAGGCGCTGGCAAAAAAACTGGTCGAGTTGTCGGGCATGACCAATGTGTTTTTCTGCTCCACCGGCCTGGAGGCCAATGAAGCCGCCCTGAAGCTGGCGCGCAAATTTGGCCATGACAAAGGCATTGAGTTCCCCGAGATCGTGGTTTATGAAAAAGCCTTTCATGGCCGCTCGATTGCCACCCTGAGCGCCACCGGCAACCCCAAGATTCAGGCCGGTTTTGGCCCGCTGGTGGAAGGCTTTATCCGGGTGCCGGTCAACGACATCGAGAGCCTGAAACAAGCCACTGAAGGCAACCCGAACGTGGTGGCGGTGTTCTTTGAAGCCATTCAGGGCGAAGGCGGCGTCAACCCGATGCACATGGACTACCTAAAAGCCGTGCGCCAGCTCTGCGACGAGCGCGACTGGTTGCTGATGATTGACGAAGTGCAATGCGGCATGGGCCGCACCGGCAAATGGTTTGCCCACCAGTGGGCCGGTATCAAGGCGGATGTGATGCCGCTGGCCAAAGGCCTGGGCTCCGGCGTACCGGTCGGCGCGGTGGTGGCAGGCCCCAAGGCGGCCAACATTTTCCAGCCCGGCAACCACGGCACCACCTTTGGCGGTAACCCGCTGGCCATGCGCGCCGGGGTCGAGACCATTCGCATCATGGAAGAAGAAGGCTTGCTGGAGAACGCCGCCATCGTAGGTGAGCATTTGAAAACGGCCTTAGCCAAGGCGCTGGCCCCTGAATTGGCGGCAAAAACAGTCACGGAGATTCGCGGCATGGGCTTGATGCTGGGTATTGACCTGGCCAAGCCCTGTGGCGCACTGGTGCAGCAATGCGCCGACAACGGGCTGCTGATCAGCGTCACCGCTGACACCGTCATCCGCATGGTGCCGCCGCTGATCATGACCACGGCCGAGGCCGATGAAGTGGTCAGCATATTGTGTCCCTTGATCAAGCAACTGCTGCAAGACGCGGCTTGAACACATCCCTCTTTTTGTTTGCCTGAGTCGAGAACCTGCCATGAAACATTACCTGCAATTCAGCGACCTGAACGCCAGCGACTACGCCTACCTGTTTGAGCGCGCCGCGCTGATCAAAAAGAAGTTCAAGGCCTACGAAAAACACCACCCGCTGGCCGACCGCACGCTGGCAATGATTTTCGAAAAAGCCTCCACCCGCACCCGGGTCAGCTTTGAAGCCGGCATGTACCAGCTGGGCGGCAGCGTGGTGCACCTGACCACCGGTGACAGCCAGCTGGGCCGCGCCGAGCCGATTGAAGACAGCGCCAAGGTCATCAGCCGCATGGTCGATCTGGTGATGATCCGCACTTATGAGCAGACCAAGATTGAGAGATTTGCCGCGCATTCCCGCGTGCCGGTGATCAACGGCCTGACCAACGAGTTTCATCCTTGCCAAATTCTGGCTGACATCTTCACTTACATTGAGCATCGCGGCTCTATTCAAGGCAAAACAGTTGCTTGGGTGGGTGACGGCAACAACATGGCCAACACTTGGTTACAAGCTGCCGACTTGCTGGG
>CAJAFJ010000675.1 GCA_903938955.1 uncultured beta proteobacterium
AGTCAATCAAAGAAAACGCCCTGCTGTCTAAGTTCGCAGGGGGACTGGGCAATGACTGGACTCGTGTGCGCGCTCTGGGAGCACACATCAAGGGAACCAATGGGGAATCGCAAGGCGTGGTCCCGTTCCTGAAAGTGGTCAACGATACGGCTGTCGCCGTCAACCAGGGTGGCAAGCGCAAAGGTGCGGTCTGCACTTACCTGGAAACCTGGCATCTGGACATAGAGGAGTTTCTGGACCTGCGCAAGAACACGGGCGACGACCGCCGCCGCACCCACGATATGAACACGGCCAACTGGGTTCCCGACCTTTTCATGCGCCGTGTGATGGAAAAGGGAACCTGGACGCTGTTCTCGCCCAATAACGTGCCCGACCTGCATGATTTGTTTGGCGCCGATTTCGAGAGGGCCTATGTCGCCTACGAGGAAAAGGCAGCGCGCGGCGAGATCAGACCGTCCCGCACCGTCCAGGCCAGCGACCTGTGGCGCAAGATGCTGACCATGCTGTTCGAGACCGGCCACCCCTGGATCACGTTCAAGGATGCCTGCAACGTGCGCTCGCCGCAGCAGCATTGCGGCGTGGTGCACTCCAGCAACCTGTGCACTGAAATCACGCTCAACACCAGCGACACCGAAACCGCCGTCTGCAACCTCGGCTCGGTCAACCTGTTGCAGCATTTGATCGACGGCCCCGCCGGCACCAAAGTGCTGGACCACGCCAAACTACAAAAGACCATCACGACTGCCATGCGCATGCTCGACAACGTGATCGACATCAACTACTACGCGGTAGAAAAAGCGCGCACCTCCAATATGCGGCACCGTCCGGTGGGCTTGGGCATGATGGCGTTCCAGGACAGCCTTTACGAGATGCGCATCCCCTACGCCAGCGACGCCGCGGTGGCGTTTGCCGACACCTCGATGGAGGCCATCTGCTACTACGCCTACTGGGCCTCAACTGAACTGGCGCGTGAACGCGGCCAGTATTCCAGCTTCAAGGGCTCGCTCTGGGACCAAGGAATTTTGCCTATCGACACGCTGGACCTGCTGAGCCAACAACGCGGCGGCTACGTTGAAGTGGACCGCTCATCCACGCTCGACTGGCAGACCCTGCGCGCCAAGATTGCCCAAGACGGCATGCGCAACTCCAACTGCACCGCCATTGCACCCACCGCCACCATTTCCAACATCATCGGCGTCGATGCATCCATCGAGCCCTGCTTCGGCAACCTGTCGGTCAAGTCCAACCTCTCGGGCGAATTCACCATCATCAACAGCTACCTGGTCAGCGACCTCAAACGCCTGGGCCTTTGGGATGACGTGATGGTGATGGACCTGAAACATTTCGACGGTTCATTGAATCCGATCGACCGCATTCCGGCCGACATCAAGGCCCTGTACGCCACCGCCTTTGAAGTCGAAACGCGCTGGCTGGTGGAAGCCGCCGCGCGGCGCCAGAAGTGGATTGACCAAGGTCAATCACTGAACATTTACATGGCTGGCGCCTCCGGTAAAAAACTCGACGACACCTACAAACTGGCCTGGATTCGCGGCCTGAAAACCACCTACTATCTGCGCACCATGTCGGCCACCCATGTGGAGAAATCAACCGTGGCGGCGGGCCGCATGAATGCGGTGTCGTCCAGCAGTGAAACCCACACGCCGGTGCCAGCCTTGAGTGCACTGGATGCAGCGGCGGCCGCCGCCAAATTACAGATGGCGTCAGGGCCTGCCACCGACATCCGGTTTTGCGGTGTGGACGACCCCACCTGCGAGTCGTGCCAGTAAAAATTGATGCCTATTGCACACGTTGTGACGATGTTGCTGCACCACAAAATTTAAACAATATGACAGCGATGTAAATGAAGACTTTTCATTTCATTTCGCTGCTCTCATAATCCTAAGATTGGAACCATTTATGTTGACCTGGGACGAAGAAGTCACGCCTACTGCGCCATTGCCTTTTGCACGCGACTCATCCGCCAGCCGCGTGAAGGAGTCGATGCCGACTCACGCCGCGGCAACCCTCAGTCCACACCGTGTCAATGCCGCCGACAAGCGCATCATCAACGGCAAAACCGACGTCAACCAACTCGTTCCCTTCAAGTACAA
>CAJAFJ010000676.1 GCA_903938955.1 uncultured beta proteobacterium
CCACGCAGCGCATCTACGACGCCAAGACCTTTGCGCCCGTCAAGGCCGCCGCCTGAACCCGAACGGAATTCGATATGAGTAAAAAAATTGGTGACGTCATTCTTGACGTCAAAAACATCTCCCTGAGCTTCGGTGGCGTCAAGGCGCTGACCGACATCTCCTTCGATGTGCGCGAGCATGAAGTGCGCGCCATCATCGGCCCCAACGGCGCGGGCAAAAGCTCGATGCTGAACTGCATCAACGGCGTCTACAAGCCGCAGCAGGGCGCGATTACCTTTCGCGGTCAAACCTTCGGCCACATGGATAGCCACCAGGTCGCGGTGATGGGCATTGGGCGCACCTTCCAGAATCTGGCCTTGTTCAAGGGCATGAGCGTGATCGACAACATCATGACGGGCCGCAACCTGAAGATCAAAAGCAACTTGCTGATGCAGGCGCTGCGCATCGGCCCGGCCCAGCGTGAAGAAGAAATGCACCGCGAAAAGGTCGAGCACATCATCGATTTTCTGGAGATTCAGGCTTACCGCAAAACCCCGGTTGGACAACTGCCCTACGGCCTGCAAAAACGCGTTGACCTGGGCCGCGCCCTGGCGATGGAGCCGCAAGTGTTGTTGCTGGACGAACCGATGGCTGGCATGAACGTGGAAGAAAAGCAGGACATGTGCCGCTTTGTGCTTGACGTGAACCAGGAGTTTGGCACCACGGTGGTCTTGATTGAACACGACATGGGTGTGGTGATGGACATTTCCGACCGCGTGGTGGTGCTGGATTACGGCAAAAAAATCGGCGACGGTACGCCCGACGAAGTCCGCAACAACGAAGAAGTGATCAGTGCCTATCTGGGCACCTCGCACTAAACGCCGGAGAACAACATGGCATTTTTTCTAGAAACATTGTTAGGCGGCCTGATGGCAGGCATGCTGTATTCGCTGGTGGCGCTCGGCTTTGTGCTGATCTACAAAGCCTCCGGCGTCTTCAACTTTGCGCAGGGTGCGATGGTGCTGTTCGCGGCGCTGGCGATGGCGCGTTTTTCGGAGTGGGTGCCGATCTACATCGGCATCACCAACCCGATTGCGGCCAACCTGATCGCCTTTGTCGGCGCGGGCATGGTGATGTTTGTCGTGGCCTGGATCATTGAAGGACTGGTGTTGCGTCATCTGGTCAACCAGGAAGGTACCACCTTGTTGATGGCCACGCTGGGCATTGCCTACTTTATGGAAGGGCTGGGCCAAACCATTTTTGGCAGCAGCATCTATAAGATCGACATTGGCATGCCGAAAGACCCGGTGATGATTTTGGAGAGCGCTTTTGAAGGCGGCATCATGATCAACCAGGAAGACTTCTACGCCGCCATCATTGCCGCCGCGCTGGTGGCCTTGCTCAGTGTGTTCTTCCAGAAGACCTCGACTGGCCGTGCCCTGCGCGCTGTGGCCGACGACCACCAGGCCGCCCAAAGTATTGGTATTCCGCTGAACCGCATCTGGGTCATTGTGTGGTGTGTGGCGGGACTGGTGGCGCTGGTGGCCGGTGTGATTTGGGGCAGCAAGCTGGGGGTGCAGTTTTCGCTCACCACCATCGCCCTGCGCGCCTTGCCGGTGGTGATTTTGGGCGGCCTGACCTCGGTGCCGGGCGCCATTGTGGGCGGCCTGGTGATTGGGGTCGGCGAGAAGTTGTCCGAGGTCTTTTTGGGCCCGTATGTCGGCGGTGGTATCGAGATCTGGTTTGCCTATGTGCTGGCCCTCGGTTTCCTGCTGATTCGTCCGCACGGTTTGTTTGGCGAGAAGATCATTGATCGCGTCTGAAAGAGAATTATGTTTTACAGAGAAAACGGTCAGTTCAAAACCTCCTACCGGGCCGATCAGCAGATCTTGCCCATCGCGCAAGACCGCATCGCCTTGTTCCTGCTGCTGGCATTTGCCTTCATGGCGGTGCCGTTCATGGCCAGCGACTACATTTTTCGCGCCATCCTGATCCCGTTCCTGATCTTCTCGCTGGCTGCCATCGGGGTGAACATCCTGGTCGGTTATTGCGGCCAGATCTCGCTCGGCTCGGGCGCCTTCATGGCGGTGGGGGCCTACGCCGCCTACAACTTCTTTGTCCGCATTGACGGTCTGCCCCTGATCCTCGCCTTGATCTTGGGCGGCTTGTGCGCCATGCTGTTCGGCATCCTGTTCGGCCTGCCGAGCTTGCGCGTCAAAGGCTTGTACCTGGCGGTGGCGACACTGGCGGCGCAGTTCTTCTCGGACTGGATGTTTCTGCGTATTCAGTGGTTCACCAACTACTCGCCTTCCGGCTCGGTGTCGGTGTCCAACCTGCAGGTGTTTGGCCTGTCGCTGGAAAGTCCGCTGGCCAAATACATGTTCTGTCTGTCGGTGCTGGCGGTGATTGCCTTGCTGGCCAAAAACCTGGTGCGCAGCGCTGTGGGCCGCGAGTGGATGTCGATTCGTGACATGGACGTCGCCGCCGCCGTGATTGGTATCCGTCCGATGTACGCCAAGCTCACGGCGTTTGCCGTCAGCTCCTTCATCGTCGGGGTGGCGGGTGCGCTGTGGGCCTTTATTTACCTCGGCGCCTGGGAGCCGGCTGCGTTCTCGGTGGACCAGTCGTTCAAGCTCTTGTTCATGGTCATTATTGGCGGCATGGGTTCCATCATGGGCAGCTTCTTTGGCGCCGCCTTTATCGTGCTGTTGCCGATCGCCTTGAGTCAGGCCCTGCCTTTGTTGGCCAGTCTGGTGGGTATTGATATTTCTACCGCCGGTGTGGCGCATGCCGAACTCATGGTGTTTGGCGGACTGATCGTCTGGTTCCTGATCGTGGAGCCCCATGGTCTGGCCAAGCTGTGGTCCATTGCCAAACAAAAACTGCGCCTCTGGCCCTTCCCCCATTAATTTTATTTCCCCGCGCTTCCCTAATTATTTACAGGAGACAACAATGAAGCTTCGCAAAATCGTCCTCGCCAGTGCCTTGGCGGCAGTAGGTGCTTCCGTCCTCGTGACGGGCAGCGCCTTCGCCCAGTCCAAAGAGCAGTTCGTGCCCGTGCTGTCCTACCGCACCGGACCTTATGCGCCCAACGGCGTGCCATGGGCCAATGGCTATGTGGATTACCTCAAGCTGGTGAATGCCCGCGGCGGCATCAACGGTGTCAAAGTCTCCTATGAAGAGTGCGAAACCGCTTACGACACGGCCCGCAGTGTGGAGTGTTATGAGCGTCTTAAAGGCAAAAATGGCGGCGCAGCCTTCTTCCAGCCGCTGTCCACCGGCGCCACTTTTGCCCTGACTGAAAAAGCCCCGATTGACAAAATCCCGGTGGTCACGGTTGGTTACGGCCGCAGTGAAAGCGCTGACGGTTCGGTCTTCAAATGGAACTTCCCCATTGCCGGCACCTACTGGGTCGCAGCGGACGCCATCATGCAAGCCATCGCCAAAAAAGAAGGCGGCTTTGACAAGCTCAAGGGCAAGAAGATCGCCTTGGTCTACCATGACAGCCCGTTTGGCAAAGAGCCGATTCCTTTGCTACAAGAGCGTGCCGCCATGCACGGCTTTACCTTGATGCTGTTGCCTGTGACGGCACCCGGCGTCGAGCAAAAAGCCACCTGGTTGCAAGTGCGCCAGGCCCGCCCAGATAACGTGATCTTGTGGGGCTGGGGCGTGATGAACAGCACCGCCATCAAAGAAGCGCAAGCCACCGGCTATGCACGCGAAAAAATGTACGGCGTGTGGTGGGCGGGTGCCGAGCCTGACGTGAAAGACGTGGCCGATGGTGCCAAGGGCTACAACGCGGTGACCATGCAACACGGAGCCGAGCCCCAGTCCAAGCTGGTGAAAGACGTGCTGGACATGCTCCATGCCAAGGGCCAGGGCACCGGACCTAAAGAAGAAGTTGGTCAAGTGCTGTACATGCGCGGCGCCATGAGCGCGATGCTGGGCGTGGAGGGTATCCGCTCAGCCCAGGAGCGCTTTGGCAAAGGCAAGCCGGTGTCGAGCGTGCAGATTCGCTGGGGTCTTGAAAACCTGAATTTGACACAAGCCAAGCTCGATGCCTTGGGCTTTGCCGGCGTCATGCGTCCGATCAGCACCTCCTGCTCCGACCACATGGGTTCCTCGTGGGCACGTATCCACACTTGGGATGGCAAGGCCTGGAAATTTACCTCCGACTGGCTGCAGGCGGATGAGCAAATTATCAAGCCGCTGGTCAAGAACACAGCAGCCAAATACGCCGCCGAGAAGAAGCTGACACCCCGCCCTGCGGCGGATTGCCAGTCTTGATGAGCGCGCTCATTTAGCCCCTGTTGTCATGCCGTACGAGTGTCGGCATGACAACTCAATCAACAGCGTTGCGCGCAGCGCTGCTCATTGGTAAAGGTAAGGATTTATGGACTCCAAAAACATCGTTCTCAACGTCAATGGCATCGAGGTCATTTACAACCACGTCATTCTGGTGCTCAAGGGCGTGTCCCTGAACGTGCCTGAAGGCAAGATCGTGGCCATTCTGGGCGGTAACGGCGCAGGCAAAACCACCACGCTGCGGGCTATTTCCAATCTGCTCAAAGGCGAGCGGGGCGAGGTCACCAAGGGCTCCATCGAGTTGCGCGGCGAGCGCATCGAGAACCTGTCTCCTGCCGAGTTGGTGCAGCGCGGCGTGCTGCAGGTGATGGAGGGGCGCCACTGTTTTGCCCACCTGAGCATTGAAGAAAACCTGCTGGCCGGCTCCTACACCCGCAAAGACAAAGGCGAGATCGCTGCCAACC
>CAJAFJ010000677.1 GCA_903938955.1 uncultured beta proteobacterium
CCGATTCCCCGGGAGTCCCCTCCGGCCCGTTCCCAGCGGCGCCACCGCGAAGCGATCCACCAGGGCCACGAGGGCCACCGGGACCACCGCCGCCGCCACCAGGACCGCCCCCCATGCCCCGACCCGAGGCGAGGATCGCGTCGCCGGCCGGATCGTCGGGAGTGCCCGCCGCCGAAAGGAACGGTCGCCCCGGCGCGACGCCGTCACCAGCGCCACCGTCCGGGCCCTGCCCAGTTCCGCCGCCGTAGCCCTGTCCGGCTCCGCCGCCCGGTCCGTTGCCCGTGCCAGCCATGCCCGAGGGACTGGCGGAACCGCCCGCGGCCACGCCCGGCCCGCCGCCATTGAAGACGCGCAGGTAGCCGCCGAACACGCCAGAATTCTGGCCCACTGCCCCGATCTGCTGTCGGGCTGAGGTCAATGCGCAATGGCGTGAAACTCGGCCTTCTTTTTCAGATCGTCGTCGGTGTCGGCAAAACGCCGGGCAATGCGCTGAAATTCATCCGCCACATCCAAAAAGGCATCCACCACGTCCGGATCAAAATGGCTGCCGCGCCCTTGCACGATGATGGCGCAGGCCGCCTGGTGCGACATGCCTTCTTTATAGACGCGTCGGCTGATCAGCGCGTCATACACATCGGCCAGTGCCATCAGCCGCGCCGACAACGGAATGGCCTCGCCTGCCAAGCCCTGCGGATAACCGCTACCGTCCCATTGTTCGTGGTGGCAATAAACGATTTCGCGTGCCACCTCCAAAAACTCCAGCCGCTGCTCGGTAACCGCCTGGGCCTGGGCAATGGCATCGCGCCCCAGTGTGGGGTGGGTTTGCATGATGGCAAACTCTTCAGGGGTGTAGCGGCCCGGTTTGAGCAAAATTTTGTCAGGAATACCCACCTTGCCGATGTCATGCAGGGGCGCGCATTTGTACAGGATGTCAATGCGCTCGCTGTTAAGCACATCGGCATAACGGTGGCTGTTAGCTAGGCTGATGCCCAGCGCCCGCATGTAATTCTGGGTGCGTTTGAGATGGTTGCCGGTATCGGAGTCGCGGGTTTCAGCCAGCGAGGCCAGCGCCAGCATGGTGACGTTTTGCAAGGTCATCAACTGGCGGGTACGCTGGGTTACCTCGTATTCCAGATACTCGTTGCTGACGCGCAGGGTTTTGGTGTGCAGGGCTTCTACAAAATGCGCCCGAACCCGTGACAGCAAAATGGGCGGGCTGATCGGGCGGGTGATGTAATCCACTGCCCCCAAATCCATGCCGCGCTGTTCGTCTTCAACTTCAGTCCGGCTGGTCAAAAAAATCACCGGAATCTGACTGGTTAGCGGGTCAGTCTTGAGTCGGAGGCAGACGTTATAACCATCCATATCCGGCATCATGATGTCCAGCAGCACCAGGTCAGGTGGCTCGGCGTGGCACAGCTCAAGCGCTTTTGGCCCGCTGCTGGCGGCTTTGACGGTGTAGTTCGGATGCAGCAAGCCCGCAATCAGAGACAGGTTGGCTGGCGAATCATCGACCACCAAAATCGTCGGTTTGACCGAAGCAAACAATTCCATGGCAATTCTCTTAGGGGTTGTTGATGCCGCTTACGCCCGCTGCTTCGCACAAATACTCAAGCATCAGCAGGGCGTGATCGTAGTTGAAATTTTTAACCTGTTGCGCCAGCGCTTCAACGCCATCGCCCAAGCC
>CAJAFJ010000678.1 GCA_903938955.1 uncultured beta proteobacterium
CGCTGACACCGCGACCATGCTGGAGACGGCCCTTTTGGCCAAACCATAAGTGAAACATTGAGGCTATATTTTTAGCAGCAACGCCTCACGCTTGGCACGTGTCAAGGCGACGTAAATCAACTTCCGCTGCGATTCCGTCTCTTTTGGTTCTGAAAAGAATGAAGAAGGCGCAATCACGATAACGCGATCGAACTCCAGCCCCTTCGCTCGGTGCATGGTGGCGAAATGGATAGCAGCTCCATCTGCAGTGAGGTTCTGGTTGGCATCGATAACTGAAGCTTGATAACCAGCAACCTCAAATTGACGCGCCAGCACATCACGAACTGACTTACTGTTGGCAATGATGCAGGTGCTGCCAGCATGGCCCTGCGCATCTTGACTGCGCCAGCGCTTCACGGTCTCAAGCGCATTGGTTACGGCGGACTCAACGCTACCCACATCTAAAACAACCGGTGCAGGTCCATGTGACAGCGATTTATAGCGGCGCGTCTCGTCATGTCCTTCATCCAGATCATCCACATCGCAGCCTTCTAGCATCGAAACCGCTAGGCGCCGTATTTCATCGGTGGTACGGTAATTGAGATAGAGCTTGCGAGAACGCCCCCGAATGTCGATACCGCATTTGCTCATGGCAGCACGATGACGGCTGTAAATGCGCTGATGTCCATCGCCAACAAAAAACAGATCGTTGGCACCCCGTCCCATCATGGCCCTTAGCAATCGCAAGGCCTGAGGTCCGAAATCCTGAGTTTCATCAATCACGATGGCACTGAAAGGCAGGGTCAGGTTCTGGGCTTCAGTTTCCTGCGACAACACGGTTGCAATATCGCGGTACGCGTCATCCACTTCTTTGAGCTTGCGAGAAGCCAGCTGACCGCGGTATTCATCAAACACGGGCCAGACAGCGTCCCGTTTGGCACGACTCAGAATGACGCCCCTGCCCGTTCGTCGCACGGCACGGTACTCATCGCGTGAGGTCACCCCTTGAGCCAGGATGACTTGCTCCAGCTCCTGTTCATAGAAAGCATCAGACAAGTCGAGCGATATAACTTTGGTCGCCATCGCAGCTTGCCAGGCTTGCAGCGCACCGTCCTTGCTGCGGTCATACACAATTTTGTGTTCCAGCTTGCGCGAGCGCATGAAGCCATGAACCCAGGCATCCAGGTTACGAATTTCGATCTTTGCCATCGTCTTGGGCGAGCAAAGGGTTTTGAGGTTGTCCTCGATATCCAGCGCCAAATTTTTGGTGAAGGTAGTGAACAGCACCTTCTTGCCCTCTGGCGTTCTGTTTTCGGCCAGCCATTTGGCGCGGTGCATAGCCAACACAGTTTTGCCGGTCCCCGCCCCGCCCAGCACGCGTACCGGGCCACTGCGGTCTCCGCTGGCCAGTTTGTGCTGAGTTGGATGCAGAAAAATGCGCCACTGGGCCAAGGGTGCATTCATGATGGCCAACATGGCTTCATCATCATCGACCACGATAAAACGGGACTGTGACTCCGGTGTACTCAGAGCAACGGCGAAATCACTGGTGTTAATGGCTCGATCAACCCGGGTTTCTCTTGAACTCAGTACCTGCGCAACCGTATCGCCTGCGGCGATAAGGAACAAGCCCTCATAGGCTTCCACCGGCAAGCTTGTCTGCAAGCCATCGAGTTCCGACTCTGACCCAATCGCACGAATCCGCTCAATCCAATCCTCGGGCACACCCAGGCTCATCAGTTCATGGTCAGACAATGCGGCATAGACCAGTGTTGACGCCTCAGAAGAGGCTGTTACTGCCGCAATTTCGGCGCCATTTGGTATCGCTGTCACCGGCACCTCGACCGCTGGTGCCGCTACCTCTTGCACGAACACCACCTGCATCGCCCCTGTCACCGGGTTAATGGCCAGCTTGCGTCGCTCTGCCCAGCGATAGGCTTCATCGTGATGGTCAACATACAACAGCACGTACACGTCGCCACTCTCGGGTTTGAACACAATCCCGCGCCAATCCTTGTCAATGCGCACCGATTTCAAATTGGGGTCTCTTGCGGCGTGAATTTTTTCGTAATTGATGCCTGAGCTTTTTGGATCAGACTGAAACAAGACAGCCCACTTCAACACTTTGGTGTGGACGCTGGACGGCAACTTGGACAACTGCAACAGGAAATCCTGCGACAAGGCCACTTTTGGTTTAAGACTCACGAAACTTCTCCCAATTCAGGGGCTATTAAGCCCAACATCACACTCACCAAATCCATCCATGCGACACCGTCAACAGTTGCCGCATCCTCATCCTCATCCAGCACCAGCACCTTCCAACCGGACGCAGACCAGACCTGGGCCAAGTCAGCCTGCTCGAAAGTCAACACCACAGCATGATCTGCCACCCAAGCCAACTCGGCCTCGGCCACCACCATGCCGCGGGTATCGGCCAGCTCATGCCCCACCGTGGGCGGCTGTGCATTGTTCAAGGCCAGCTGTCGCAACCCAGGTCGCAGGGCTTCCAGCGTCAGCGCCATCAAATCCAGCCATTCTTGAGCAATGCCTGCCTGGTCTGATGTTCCTAATACTGACGCTGCGTCAGCGGCAGCCGGTTTGAGAAGTTCACCATCTGCCGCAGCCAAACCACTGTGGGTGCTCAACACCATGCCAGGTAAAGTCTGAAATGTATTGAACAGATGCAACCAACGCCGCCAATGCAGGTGCTGCGGCTCTTCTGTTTGATCGACCAGATCGTCCAGCACCAGAACACCAGGTGCGCTCAACCCTTCAAAAACTCCGCTCATGCAGTTTGACGGCCACCAGCAAACAATGGTTGGCTGGCTGCTCGTTTTTGATACGCTGGGCATGTGGCCCTTGCCAGGTAACTGCATCCATTCAGGCAACTGCTGCATCCATACGGCCATGTCAGCATTCACCATAGGTACATTGGCAGGCGATGTGGGCCCCATCAAATAGCCAAGCCAGAGCGCATTGCGCTGCATTTGAATGACTGCGACATCGCTGGTACTGGCAACACCCGTTGCACCGGGCGGACTTTTCAGCCAGCCTAACAACTGCATCACGGCGTGCTGGGCAAAGGCCCCTTGCGCTGCGCGTGGAATTGACGGGGGTGCATTGGTGCCGTCGTGGCGATTGAAGGTCACATACGGAGACTCCAAATCAGTTCCCACCAGCCC
>CAJAFJ010000679.1 GCA_903938955.1 uncultured beta proteobacterium
CCAATTGCACTGCATGCAGCACAAACACGCCCATGTCCAGCCGCAACAGCGCCGGGTCACGCAGCACCAGCGCCAGCGAGCCGCGGGGGCGGTGCACAGGTTGCGCCGGCTCGGGCGGCACCCACCAGATCACCACCGCGATGCCGGTCAGCGCAAAAAAACCGGTCAAAGTGAAGAGTCCGGTCAAGCCGATGTGCGCGACCAGCAGCGGCGCAATGATGAGCGACACGGCAAACATCAGGCCGATGCTCACGCCCACCAGCGTCATGGCCTTGGTGCGCACCTCGTCGCGGGTCTGGTCGGCAATCAAGGCGGTGACGGCGGCGGAGATGGCGCCGGCGCCCTGCACCGCCCGCCCAATCGTCAGCCAGACCAGGCTCGGCGCCCAGGCGGCGACCGCGCTGCCCAGCGCAAACACCACCAAACCAAAAATAATGACCCGTTTGCGCCCCAGGCGGTCGGACGCCAGGCCAAACGGAAATTGCAACAGCGCTTGCGTCAGGCCATAAATACCCATCGCCAAGCCGATCAGGGCCGGATCACCGCCCCCCGGGTACTTGCCCGCTTCGATGGCAAACACCGGCAGAATCAGGAACAGCCCCAGCATGCGCAGGGCAAAAATGGTGGCCAGCGAGAAGCTGGCACGCCGCTCAACCGGGGTCATCGCGCTGGCATTCAGCGCTCTTTTTCCCTTGGACGGGGCATCTACTTTAGACAAAACAGACTTCTCCAACACACAACACCGTGGACCGCCACGGCAACATCAGCGCTGAATTGTCCCCGATCTGGACCGCAGCGCTTGCGGAAACAGGCCAAACGTAAAATACGGATTTTTTGCCATACCAACCTGAGGCGATGGACATGTTGAGTTTGCGCAAATATGCGTTCAGTTTGATCAATACGCTCAGGGGCTTTGTCTTCATGACCACGGTCGGTGTTGCGGCCCTGGTCTTTCTTGGTGCCACACTGGCGTCTTCCCTGCTGTATGAAAAACTGCTGGAAGAGCGCAGCCTGGAGACCTCCCGTGAGATCGCGCAACAAAACTTCAATACGCTTTATCAGTTCTTGCGCGCCGGCGGCTCGGGCCAGCAGATGGATGAACTGGCCGCTGACAGCATCAGCGCGTTTTCCAGCACCCTGACGCGGATTGACTTTTATCGCAGCAAGCGCCTGGAAGCCCGGCATGGCCAGCGCTCGCCCACGCCCATCCCCGCCGAGGTGCAGCAGACCTTGGCGGACGGCAAGCCGACCGTCCTCAAAACCGGTAACCACCTGCGCTACCTGTACCCGGTGGCCGCGCAACAAGCCTGCCTGCAGTGCCACGCCGGCACCCAGGTGGGGGACGTGCTGGGGGTGATCGCCATTGAGCACAAGTTGCAAACCGTCACGGCGACGGCACGCCTCTATTACGTGGCGTTGTTCCTGATTCTGGGCCTGCTGGTCTTGCTGGCGGCCACCGCCATGACCACCTTTGTGGCCCGCAAAGTCAATCGTTCGGTCGATCTGTTTCGGGGCAAGGTTGATTCGTTCAATCACATCAAAGATTTTGAGCATCTCGAAATCAGCAAGGTTGATTTCGGCTTCGAGGAATTCAACCAGACTTACGACAACGTCGCCCTGCTGGTCGAAAAAATCCGGGCCGTGGCCGTCGACAAGGACGTCCTGGAATTCGAGATCAAGCTGCTCGAAAAATTCATCATCACCTCGAATGTGGTGCGGGACTGGCGCCAGTTCATCAATACGCTGCTGCTCGACATCAACCAGATCATTGATGCCTATGCACTGGTCACGATTTTCCGGATCGAGGAAGAAGCCTACGAATGCGAGATTTTCTGGCGCAACCCGCCCTCCAAGGAAACCACCCAGTTATTCGAAAAAATCCTGCGCAAGCAGTTGCATGACCACCCGTTCTTCCATGATGCTTCGCTGGTGCACATTGTTCACAACATCGCCGATGAAAAAGGCGCCTTGCCGGAACTGAGCGTGGCGGACATCGAGCTGCAAACCAAAACCCTGCTGCTGGAAACCCCCCGCATCGGCGGCATTGTCGGCATTGGCGTGCAGTCGGTGATGGCGCAGGACAACGTGCGCCACATCGTCATCGGCAGCATCCTGACCACGCTGATCAACCTGGTGGGCTCGGTCAAGGCCATCTACAAGTACACCAAGGACCTGGAGCACTACGCCACCCGCGACCCCTTGACCGACCTGTACAACCAGCGCATGTTCTGGGAGCTGCTCGGCTATGAGGTGGGCCGCTCAAAACGGCACAAGCAGCAGTTTGCCGTGCTGATGCTCGACCTGGACAACTTCAAAACCATCAACGACCGTTTTGGCCACCATGTCGGGGACGCATTCTTGCAAGCCTTTGCCAAGCTGCTGCATACCGCCGTGCGGGACGGCGATTTTCTGGCCCGTTACGGCGGCGACGAGTTCTGCATCATCCTGCCGGAAGCGGCCGACACCCAGGCGCACATGATTGCGCAACGGGTCTTGGAGTTGCTGGAAAATTTCTCGGTGGAGACCGCGGAGGGCCACAAGATCAAGGCCACCACCTCGATCGGCATCGCCATCAGTCCGGATCACGGCGACAACCCCAAGGACCTGTTCCTGGTCGCCGACAACATGATGTACAAGGCGAAGAAATCGGGCAAGAACGCCATCGCCATCCCCAGCGCAGACGAAATGGCCGAAGTCTTCCGCCAGGCCGGTGAAAAGAGCCTGATGATCCAGAATGCGCTGGACCAGGGCAACATCGTCCCCTACTTCCAGCCCATCTGCCACGCCGCCAGTGGCGAGATCGTGATCCATGAACTGCTGATGCGGATCAAACTCGACGACCAGATCGTGGCCGCCAACGACTTCATCGAACAGGCCGAGAGCATGGGCATCGCCCACAAAATGGATTACCTGTTGATCGAAAAGGCCTTCATCCAGATCAAGGAGCAGGGCTATGAGGGCATGCTGTTCGTCAACCTGTCGCCCAAAGCGCTGATCGTCGGGGAATTCGTGGCACGGGTGCGGCACCTGGCACAAGAATTCGACATCAAGCCCAGCCGCATCGTGTTTGAAATCACCGAGCGCGAAACCGTCAGCAACCTGAGCCTGCTGGAAAAATTCGTACTCGACATCAAGCTGCAGGGCTTCAGCTTCGCAATTGACGACTTCGGCTCCGGCTACTCGTCATTCCAGTACATCAAGCGCTTCCCGGTCGATTACATCAAGATTGAAGGCGAATTCATCCGCAACATGCTCAATGACGAGGTCTATCTGGCCTTCATCAAGAGCATCGTGACGCTGGCCAAGGAGCTGAAAATCAAGACCATCGCCGAGTATGTCGAGGACGCCGACATTCTGGCCGCCGTCACGGCCCTGGGCATCGATTACGCGCAGGGTTACCACATCAGCCGTCCGTCGCCGGTGATTCAGGTGCCGGGCCGTGCGCAAAGTGCGCTCCTTTAACTAAAATGGCAGGTTTCCCCGAGCACTTTCCACTTTGAACACTCCCGCCGACGGCACTTCCCTCGAACCCCATGCGGATGGCAAATACTTGGCCACGGCCTTGCAGCTGCAGACCATCAGCATTCGCGGTGCGCGCACGCACAACCTCAAGAACATTGACCTCGACATTCCGCGCAACCAACTGGTGGTGATCACGGGTTTGAGCGGCTCCGGCAAGTCCAGCCTGGCGTTTGACACGCTGTACGCCGAAGGCCAGCGCCGCTATGTGGAAAGCCTCTCGACCTACGCGCGCCAGTTTTTACAACTGATGGACAAGCCCGATGTGGACGTGATCGAGGGCCTCTCGCCCGCCATCTCGATCGAGCAAAAGGCCACCTCGCACAACCCGCGCTCCACCGTCGGCACCGTGACCGAGATTCATGACTACCTGCGCCTGCTGTTTGCCCGCGCTGGCACGCCGTTTTGCCCCGAGCATGACTTGCCGCTGCAGTCCCAGACCGTGAGCCAGATGGTGGACGCCGTGTTGGCGCTGCCCGCCGACACCCGACTGATGATTCTGGCGCCGTTGGCGCGCGAGAAAAAAGGCGAGTTCCTGGACGTGTTTGCCGACATGCAGGCGCAAGGCTACGTGCGCTTTCGGGTCAATGGCCAGGCGTATGAGTTCGACAACCTGCCCAGCCTGAAGAAAACCGAGAAGCATGATATTGATGTGGTGATTGACCGCGTCAAGGTGCGCCCGGAGAGCGAACCGCTGGCGCGTGA
>CAJAFJ010000680.1 GCA_903938955.1 uncultured beta proteobacterium
ACGGGTGCTCATGAAGTCTGGCAACTCGTGGTGCATCTTCACGTCCACAGGCTTGGGGTAAGCCGCTGTGTGGCAGAACGATTGCATCACCAGGTCGGCGCTGAAGCCGAGGCAAGCCAGGTCTTTCAGTTCGTCGCGGGTCATGGGACCGGTGGTGTCTTGCGAACCCACGCTGGTCATTTTTGGCTCGCAATAGGTACCAGGGCGAACGCCCTGGCCTTCTGGCAAACCGCAGGCACGACCGACCATTTTTTGCGCCAGTGTGAAACCTTTTTTGGTGTCGACCGGGTTTTGCGGCAAGCGGAACAAGGTGCTGACGGGCAAGCCCAGGGCTTCACGCGCTTTGGCGGTCAGGCCACGGCCAATGATCAAGGGGATACGGCCACCGGCACGCACTTCGTCAAACAGCACTTCGCTCTTGACAGTGAATTCGGCAATCACTTTGCCGTCTTTCAATGCTTTGCCGTCGTAGGGACGCAATTCAACCACGTCGCCCATGTTCATGGCACTCACGTCCAACTCGATCGGCAAAGCGCCCGAATCTTCCATGGTGTTGTAAAAAATCGGGGCAATTTTGCTACCCAGACAGACACCGCCAAAGCGCTTGTTCGGCACAAAAGGAATGTCTTCACCGGTGAACCACAACACCGAGTTGGTGGCGGATTTGCGCGAAGAACCAGTACCGACCACGTCGCCAACGTAGGCGACCAGGTTGCCCTTGGCTTTGAGTTCATCAAAAAACTTGACCGGGCCACGTTTACCGTCTTCTTCAGGCACGATGCCAGGACGCGCATTTTTGTGCATCGCCAAGGCGTGCATTGGAATGTCCGGACGGCTAAAAGCGTCGGGCGCGGGCGACAGATCGTCGGTGTTGATTTCGCCTTCGACATTGAACACGGTCAGCGTGATGGAGGCGGGCACTTCGGGGCGCGAAGTAAACCACTCGGCATCAGCCCAGCTTTGCAGCACGGCTTTGGCTTGGGCATTGCCCTTGTCGGCTTTTTCCTTGACGTCATGAAACTGATCAAACATCAACAGGGTTTTCTTCAGGCCATTGGCGGCCACTTCGGCCACAACCGCGTCGTCCAGCAAATCCACCAACGGGCTGATGTTGTAGCCGCCGAGCATGGTGCCGAGCAGTTCAGTCGCTTTTTCGCGAGAGATCAGTGCACATTTTTCAGTGCCGTGGGCGACCGCAGCCAGATAAGAGGCTTTGACTTTGGCAGCGTCATCCACGCCTGCAGGCACGCGGTGCGTGATCAGATCCACCAGCGTGGCTTCTTCGCCTTGGGGTGGGTTTTTCAGCAACTCAATGACTTCACCAGTCTGCTTGGCAGACAGGGGCAGCGGGGGAATCCCGAGGGCGGCGCGTTCTGCGACGTGGGCACGGTACGTTTGCAACATGGTCAACTCCTATTTAATCAATGAAAATGGGCGCTAGCCCTTGGGTGCGTGCTTAAAAACTATTTATTTAATGACCGTCGCAACCGGTGCATCCAACAGGCTGGGCACGGGGTTCGAGATCATGTGTTGGGCCACGAGGACCTGGTCTGGATTCATGCAGACATCAGCCAGGCGCTTGCCCAGCTTCTGGCTCATTAGCATGGATTTATTGCCTAACTGCAACCACACCACGCCTGATTTGCGATCTTCCAGGCGAATAGCACCGGTGCTGGTTTCAACCGGAAACATGCGAAATTTTTGTTTGCCCAGTTGTACATCAAAGTAACCTGGCGACTTGGCATCTGCCTGCAAGTTGACGAATGCGCCGAGCTCACAGGGCAATTTACCGCGATAAATCTGATCGGCAATGGCCAATTCGGCAGGCGTCAACGCCGCTTCTGCCGCGACCATACCCGCAGCCATCTGATTGGCTTGGCTTTTGACTTCGAGACGGCTCTTGCCGGCCGCCGCAGGTTTAACACCCACTTTGGCTGGTGTCTGGGCCATGAGCGCAAGTGGCAGCGCCAAAAGTAAGGCACAAGTCAAAAGTTTATTCATTATTCGTCGGTGCTCAGTAAAAGTGGCGGCAACTTCAAGCGGCAAAGAAAACAAGGGCTTCAGCAGGCAGATGACATCCCGTCTGGTGCGCTCGCTCCAGCACTTGCCAAAAATAGCGATAACTCGCGCGGTCATGCAGCTTACCGGCAAAAGAGACTGGTGCCCAGTGCGCATGGCGTGCTGCCAGAATAATATTCGTCGCCAGTTCAATTTCTTGCGCCTGCGGGGCAAAAGCCTCAAGAATAGGTCGAATTTGCCCGGGATGAATACTCCACATGCGCGTAAAACCAAAGGCACGCGAGGCACGGGTCGCGGCGGCCAGCAAGGCGGTCGTATCGTTAAATTCAGTCACCACACAATGGGCGGGCACCTTGCCGTGCGCATGACAAGCCGAGGCGATGTCGAGCTTGGCCCGTACCACCAGAGGGTGCGAAAACTGGTCCAGACCTTCGCTATTTTGAGCCGCATTGAGCCCCATGGCGCTGGACGGAATGGCACCACCGTGGGCCGACACAAAATCCATCAAACCAAAGCTGATGGATTGGACCCGGGGATGCGCGGAAATATCAAAAGCCCGGTGGACAGCCGCCGGGGATTCAATCAATACATGCAGGGGCAATGTGCTGGTGCGTCCTGAACGGGCAGCCAGTTGGTCAACCAGGTGAGCGGCGCGATCCACGTCAGCCACCGTCTCTACCTTGGGAATCATCAAGTGGCACAGCGTTGCTGCGGCCCCCCCCACAATGATGGATACGTCCTGCTCAAACGCAGGGTGATCCACCGGATGCACGCGCACCGCCACGCGGGGCGCGACATTTTGAATACGTTTATGCGCTTCGTTAGCCAGCGCAACAACCATATGGGCATGGTCTTTTTCACCCCCCACCGGGGCGCCGTCTTCGCAGTCCAATGTCACGTCAAAAACGCAGGCACCAAACTCGTCG
>CAJAFJ010000681.1 GCA_903938955.1 uncultured beta proteobacterium
CCACGATTTCAAGCGAGTCCGGGCCAAAGCCCAGGGTCACCTCGGCACAACCGGCAATGACTTTGGCCGCGTCCATACCCAAAATGGCCGCCATGGCGCCCACACCGACCGGCACGGCCTCTTGCATCGCTTGCGCCCTGAAACGCACCAGCGGCGTGGCTTGCGCCAAGGTCAAAACACCAGCCGCCACCAGCGCCGAATACTCACCCAGTGAATGTCCCGCCACCGCAGAGGGGGCCAGACCGGTTTCAGCCATCCAGACACGGTAAGCAGCCACGGCGGCGACCAGCATCACGGGTTGGGTATTGGTCGTCAGGGAAAGGGCTTCTTTGGGGCCTTCCTTGATGAGCTTGGCAACATCTTCGCCCAAAGCATCAGACGCTTCCTGGAGCGTTTCAAGTACAACCGGATGATCACCCCACGCGTCAAGCATGCCCACAGACTGTGAGCCCTGACCGGGAAAAATGAAGGCAAAAGGTTTCATATTGATTGATTATTTTTAGAGTTTATTCTGGCTCTGGTACGCGGACAACTTTAGCCAATGATTACAACTGCAAAAGCACCGCACCCCAGGTGAAACCACCTCCCACGCCTTCGAGCAAGAGCAGTTCACCCGGCTTGACACGACCAGCGCGCACCGCAGAATCCAGCGCCAGAGGAATGGACGCGGCCGAGGTGTTGCCATGCTGGTCAACCGTCACAATGACTTTCTCCATCGGCATTTTGAGCTTGCGGGCCGTGCTTTGCATGATGCGAATATTGGCTTGATGAGGCACCAGCCAATCAATATCTGTCGCTTCTTTGCCGGCCTTGGCAAGCACGTTGCGGGCCGCCTCATCAAGCAAACCTACGGCCAGTTTGAACACCGCCTGGCCGTCCATTTTGAGCAAGGGCTCGCCCAGAACCTGACCACCCGAGACGTGCCCCGGCACGCACAGAATGCCCACATGCTTGCCATCCGCGTGCAAATCGCTGGCCAGAATGCCCGGCGTGCTGGAGGCTTCCAGCACCACGGCACCGGCACCATCACCGAACAGCACACAGGTGGTGCGATCCTTAAAATCGAGAATTCGCGAAAAAACCTCTGCACCAATCACCAGGGCCTTTTTAGCGGCGCCGGATTTGATCATGGCGTCAGCAATGGTGAGCGCATAAATAAAGCCGCTGCAGACCGCTTGCACGTCAAAAGCGGCGCAACCGTTGGCACCCAGTTTGTTTTGCAAAATGCAGGCGGTTGAAGGAAACACCATGTCAGGCGTCGAGGTGGCCACGATCAATAGATCAATGTCACTCGCCAATACCCCTGCGGCCTCCAACGCCCGGCGCGCGGCCTCCAGCCCCAAGTCGCTGCTGCACACATCCGGGGCGGCAAAATGCCGAGCCCGAATGCCGGTGCGTTCAACAATCCAGTCGTCGGTGGTTTCAACATTGTTGGCGGCAAGGTCTGCAACCAGGTCGGCGTTGGTCAGGCGGCGGGGCGGCAGGTAACTACCGGTGCCGGTAATGCGGGAATAGAGTGTCATGGTCAGGCGGTAACTGCCGCATCGGTGGGCACGGAAGACCCAGCAACACCCAATAAAGGGGCCACATGGGAAATCCGAGCCTTGACACGGTCTAGCAAGTTGTTTCGGGCTGCATCATACGCCCGCGTTAAAGCGTATTCAAACGCCATTTCATCGGCAGAACCATGACTCTTGAACACCAGGCCGCGCAAGCCCAGCAAGGCGCCGCCGTTGTAGCGGCGATGGTCCATCCGCTTTTTAAGCGCTGAAATGATCGGGTAAGCGGCAATTGCAGCCATCTTGGTAAAGATATTGCGAGAAAACTCAACCCGCAAGAAATTGACGATCATCGTCGCCAACCCTTCGCTGGCTTTCAAGGCCACGTTTCCAACAAAACCATCGCAGACAACGATGTCGGCCGTGCCTTTGAAAATATCGTTACCTTCAACGTTGCCGTAAAAATTCAGATCACCCGCTTTAGCCGCAGATCGAAGCAGTTCACCGGCTTGTTTGATGACTTCATTGCCTTTGATCGCTTCTTCGCCAATATTAAGCAAGCCCACCGTCGGGTTGTCGTCACCGCTTAACACCGACACCAACGCAGAACCCATGATGGCAAACTGCAATAAATGCTCAGCCGAACAGTCCACATTGGCGCCCATGTCCAGCACCGTGGTGGCCTGGCCTTTGGCATTGGGGATTTGACCGGCGATGGCGGGGCGATCGATACCATCCAGGGTTTTAAGCAAGTAGCGCGAAATAGCCATCAATGCCGCCGTGTTACCCGCTGAAACGGCGGCCTGTGCTGCCCCGTCCTTGACCTGTTGTATGGCCACCCGCATGGAAGAGTCTTTTTTGCGACGAAGCGCGACTTCAAGCGGGTCGTCCATGCCAACGACTTCACTCGCAGCAATAATTTTGGCACGTGCGTGCAAAAAAGCACTCAGGCTTTCAGGCAGACCCACCAAAAGCAATTGAGCATCCTGATGACGCTCCAGGAAATTTCGGCAGGCAGGCAGTGTGACGATCGTAACATGATCGCCACCCTTGCAGTAGACAGAGATTGTGATCATGGGAATATAATTTACTTGAGAGCATACAAGTATGTAATGCATAATAACAAAAGCCCGAGGCTGCCAA
>CAJAFJ010000682.1 GCA_903938955.1 uncultured beta proteobacterium
ACTGAGTTTGAGCAAGTCTTCCAGCGTGTACTTGCCGGGTTTCTTGACCAAGCCCTCAATCTCGACGGTCCAGGGCGTTGTCTTCAGGGTGTGGGCGTTTTTGGCGGGGTCGGCCTTGTCGGTGCCGAATTCATAAAAATTGTTGTAGCTGCTGGCGTCTTTGTAGTCGGTCAGCTTTTCCAGGGTCATGGCACCGGGCACATTAGACCGTACACCGGGCAGCGCAGCCAGCTTGCCCGGCCTGGGCGTGGCGGCCGTCGTTTGTGCGTGCGCCTCCCGCGCGGCCCATGTGCTGAGCGCCGCACCGGCCACGCCACTGGCCATGAGCTTGATGAGATCACGCCGTCCCGCGTAGATTGAGGATGACGTGATGTCGCTGGCAATCGGATGGTTAAAGCCGTTGTGACTGGTTTTGATAAGCATGTGAGTGTCCTCGTTTTTTATTTAGTCGGGCGATGGCGCCGGTTCTTACAACGCAGTATCGTTTTTTCCAAAAAAAAGGGCGGTCCATTAAAAAATGGACCGCCCAGATTGGTGTTATTGGCACGCTTTTAGTTCAATTCACCACCTCATGAATTGACTCGGCCAGAGGGACTGCGCTTAGCGCAAGCCAGCAATGTAGTCAGAAACCGCCTTGATTTCGCGATCATTCAGCTTGGCAGCGACACCGGTCATCTGCAAGTTGTTGTTGCGAACGCCGTCACGGAAGGCTGTCAATTGAGCCACGGCGTAATCGGCATGCTGACCACTCAAACGAGGGTACTGGGCGGGAATGCCTGCGCCGTTAGGGCTGTGGCAACCGGCACAAGCCGGAATCTGACGGTTGGCAATGCCACCACGGTAAATGCTTTCACCCAAAGTAACCAATTCTTTTTCTTTGGCGGCGCCAGGGGTGGACTTCTTGGTGCTGACCCAATAAGCGATGTTCTTCATGTCGTCGTCGCTCAAGGCGGCCGCCATGCCCATCATGATGGGGTTGGCGCGCTTGCCCGATTTGAATTCCTGCAGCTGTTTCACCAGGTATTGCGGGTGTTGCTGCGCCAGTTTGGGGTTCACCGCAATCACCGAATTGCCGTCCGCGCCGTGACAGGCGGCACAAGCAGCAAAGCTGGCCTCGCCTTTGGCCAGATCGGGTTGAGCTGCTTTTGCAGGTTCCGCGTGGGCAGCAGCAGGCTTGGCCTCTTCAGCGGTGGCAGAGAAAGCGGTGACTGCCAATGTGGCAGCGAGCATGAGGGAGGTAAGCAACTTCATATTGGAAATGTCGTTTCAGATGGCCAAAAACAGCGTGCATTCTACAATGCTGGTTCGGGTTTCTTCCCTTAAATTAATGACTACAAACTTAAACCCTCAGGCTTTGCCTACCCAGCCCCTCTCAAAGGAGGCTGCCGCCAAGGCCGCCACCACCGTGGCACTGGGCTGGCTGCACACCGCCAAATTTCTCACTACCGCGCCGCAACTGCACTTTTTACCGGCGCTTGACGTGCCCGAAATTGCCTTCGTCGGCCGCTCCAACGCGGGCAAATCCACGTGCATTAATACGCTAACGCAGCAAAAACAACTGGCCTTTGCCTCCAAACGGCCCGGCCGCACCCAGCACATCAACCTGTTCTCGTTGGGCAAACAAGGTGTCATGGATGCCGTATTGACCGATTTGCCGGGTTATGGCTACGCAGCGGTGCCCAAGGCCGACAAAATTCGCTGGCAGCAGGTGATGGCCAACTACCTGGTCACGCGTGAAAACCTGAAAGCCATTGTGCTGATGTGCGATCCACGCCACGGCATGACCGAGCTGGATGAAATCCTGCTCGACGTGGTGCGCCCCCGGGTGGAAGAAGGTTTGAAGTTTTTAGTGGTACTGACCAAGGCCGACAAGCTGAACCGTGCCGAGCAAACCAAGGCACTGTCGATCATGAAACTGCAGGCCGGTGGCGGTGAGGTCCGGCTGTTTTCGGCGCCCAAACGTCAGGGCATTGATGAAGTCGCCACGCTCTTGTGGCAATGGGCTCATCCGGCTGAGAAAAAAGCTTAGTAAACCCCCGGAACACCGGGGGGGCGGTCCTTGAAGCGTTTGTGAACCCAAAAGTACTGGTCGGGCATGGTGTCAATGAACGACTGTAAATACTGGTTCATCAAGGCGGTGTCGGCCACCGGATCATCGGACGGAAAACCGGGCCAGGACGGCATGACCTGCACCTCATAGCCGCCGGGTG
>CAJAFJ010000683.1 GCA_903938955.1 uncultured beta proteobacterium
AGACTGCCAGTTTTTTGGATAGACGACAACGCGCCAATAAAGTACTGATGCGCCTGAAATCCCCTCTATCCGAGAGCTCAATGACCAGATGAGAAAAGGCTTCATATTCGGAATATTTTTCAGCCAGACTCTGCGCCCAGTCAGTCAGATCTGAGACTGCGCCCAGCTTGGTGAGTAGTTCAGCCTCATCCAGGAGCGCCATAGTGGGGCATGCAGCACCCGCCGGCAAATCATAGCCATCGGAGACGGTAGGCACGGACATGATTCTTGGCACGGCATCCAGCCGCACGCTTTGAATATCAGTATTCACAGGAATAAATACCCGCATCGTCGTGCCAAGGCCAATCGTGCTCATAACCTGTATCCGGCCACCCATGCGGTCAACCCAGTGACGCACGATTGCAAGCCCCAGGCCAAGGCCCTGAAAATTCTCTGTTGAATGTGACCGGTGAAAGGGATCAAAGATTCGCGGCAAATCTTGGGGTGGTATCCCAGGACCCGTGTCCCTAATCTCAAAAACCAACTCTGTCAGCAACACAGCTGACTCTGAAGATCTGCTGTTCAACTCAACCTGGAAATCAATATGCCCACCACGGGTAAATTTAGTCGCATTGCCAATCAAGTTGTCCAACACTTGGCGTAAACGCGTGACATCGATGTCCACCCGCTCTGGAAGATGACCGACCACCAAGAATGTAAAGCTGTTCCCATTTTGCTGAGCCATCGCAGCGGCATCAGCAGATATATCATCCAAAAATACAAGGGGCTCGATAGTCTGCAGGCTCAATTCGTGCATGACCTCGCCTCCGGGCGCACAATCGACCAAATCATCAATCAGGCTTGCAAGATGCAAAGCACTGCGTTTGATGATGCCGGCATATTCAGCCTGCTTGCCGTCACCGCGTATCACAAGCTCAGCATGAGAGATGATCTCTTCCACGGGTATGCTCAGATCGCGATTGACCCGAGATAACAAGTCGCTGTTAACCCGCTCGTCCTCATTGGCTGAAAGAACCGCTTCTTGCAAGGCCTGGGTGCGATTTCGCACGGCTTCCTCAAGGCGCACCTGCTCGCCCTCATTGACTTGCAACAGCACAGCCTGGGCGCATCGGACGGCGTGGCTGGTCGTCAACGCTTTACGCACCGTACACAAGAGCAAGACAGACACAAAGCTCAAACTTGAAAGCGCTGTCAGGCTTTCTCGGTGGATCCACTCGAGGAGTGGAAAACCGATCAGTTCGAGAAGACGAAGCAGCGCCGTAAAACAAAGTCCAAGAGTTGCAAAAAAATATATCTCCGCATTGGGTTTTCGGTACTGCCAAGCAATCAACGCAGACAGCGGCAACATGATGTACATGACGACCATGAGCGTAAGACTCAAATTAATCGCATACTGAAAGCTGCCAAAGGCAGATACACCGACCATACCGACACACGCGAGTAATACGCTCACGAAGAGTCTGGACCAGTACTTCATGCTGCGCAAGTCTAGAAAATTCAGCGTGAAAACAAGGCAGAAAATTGACGTCAGGTTAATCACGACCAGTGGGGCACGCAGCGGAACCTCACCACCAGCAGGAAAAATGTATTGGTACAAGTAACCCTCAAAAGCCAGCTGGAACAACAGTACCAGCCCCATCCACCCACTGAGTAATAGCTGAATCCGATCCAGGCGGACCAGACCATGCAATAGCATGAGTAGGGCAACGGTTAAAAGGGTGCTCATCAGTATGGCTTGACGCAATGTTTTAGCAGCCTCTTGTTCTCGAAACGCTAACGGGTCCCATAATGCGAGATCCATATTCAGACGAGTTCTACTTTCCACGCGGAGTAGCAAAATTACCTCATCACCCGGCTTTAGTACCACGGGGAAAATGGACAACACACTTGGAATGGGCCTGATGTCAAACGATCGACCCACACCACTTTGACCTGACTGCTGTAACTGGTGATCACGGCTGGAAAATTGATAAAAATCGACAAACTCCAGCCTCGGAGAACCAAGAACCAACCATCGCGATAATGATTTTGACCCGGTGTTGCAAACCTTTAAACGTAGCCAGATTGCAGCCTTGGTGGCACCCTGACGCATTTGGGGTGAATTTGCAATATGCCATCCTGCTTGATCTAGAACCGCAGCTTGCGTCTGAATAGCGTCCACATCTTCCAACATCTCGACATGATCCGTCAAATCTGCGCGCTCACCGAACGAATCCAAGTTGATGCATTGAGCGTGCGCAGCACCGCTAGCTAGCCAGACTAGGCAAGCCATCAAGTAAAAAACGTAGCGACACAAGCGACAACTCATCACTTAGATTTAGATATGTGCTCTGAGACGATGTTCAGTCCCAGTAAGAGCCCAATGTTGCGCCGAAGCGCTGCAAGGCTGATAGGCTTTGGCATGACAGCTGAAAATTCATACTCTTTGCCTGTCACGCACTCAACAGTAGCTGTCATGAGCACTACAGGAACTTCAGGCCATCGGGTCCGCGCTGCCTTCAGCACGGCCCAGCCATTGCTTTGCGGCATATTAAGATCGGTCAGAATCAGGTCCGGCTTCTTTATTTCGTCATCAGCCATTAGGTTCATGACATCCATTCCGTCAGCCAAGGAAACAACAGAGAACCCCTGGTTTACCAGATCGATGCAGAGCATGTCCCGGATGTCGCTGCTGTCATCGATAACCCAAACGGTTTGCCCGCTTCCGAGTAAAACAGGTAACGATATTTCCTTAAATGACAGATGCCGCACTCCAATGGAATCCTCGCGGCCAACACTGATCGGTAAGACTACTTGCATCGCCGTCCCCTGTCCCACAATGCTGGAGACGCTGACACCCCCACCCATGCGCCGAACCCATCGGTGAACGACAGCCAGGCCCAAACCCATGCCGTCGGGGGTTTCACTCATGCTCAAGCGCTGAAAAGGGTGAAAAATAGACGACAACTTCTCTTCGGGTATGCCAGGTCCGGTATCACGAACTGTAAATACCACTTTCAGCGGCGTCTCAGTCCGCCCCTCACCTTGCTCCACAATTTCCACCTGCAATTCGATATGCCCCTGGAAGGTGAAATTGGCGGCGTTCGTTAACAGATTCTTCAGCACCTGGCGTAGTCGCTTGGCATCAACCTCAATCACAGGCGGCAAGTGACCACTGACCTGAAAGTCAAATGTGTTGTTGTTTTTGTGCGCAAGTCGCGCAGCGTGGGCAACTATGTTTTGCAAGAAGTCGTTGCTGTATATGGACTGAAGCCGCAATGCATCTGGTTGAATACCACCGCGCGCGTAGTCGATTAATCCATTGATAAGCACCATAAGCTGCTTAGAACTTCGCTCAATGCTGCGTGCATGTATAGCTGATCCGCTTGGTAAGCCAGATATGATTTGAGCGTAGCCCATGATCGCGGTCAGGGGTGCACGCAGGTCATGACCAACTCGGGTCAATAATTCATTTTTAGTACGACTGGCCTTGTCAGCATCGGCGGCAGCCTGTTGCAAGACTTGGCTGCGTAAATGCACAGCCATTTCAAGGCGAAGCTGTTCCTGTCGACCTGCCGCCAAGAGAGCCGCTTGCGTCGACTGCAAAGCATTACTCTGCTCCACAGACTGACGAACCACGCCTAGCAGCAGTGCGGAGACCAAGCTCAGCCGGTAAATCTCCGTCGCAAACATCGCCGAAAGACCAGACCATGAACTGCCCCCCATAAATATTGCCGTGCGCAGAAAACCGAAGGCACATGTCAACATAATGGCAGACGTGAACGCCCTGACAGATGAAGATTGAGTTCGCCACGCCGGAATCACAGACAGCGGCCAGATCACAAAAGTGCAAGTTAGTAGCAACATAGACCAGCCAATCGACCAGCGCAATTCACCAAATGCAGTTGACAGAGAAAATCCCGCAAAAACAAGCATCGTGGCCAGATAGACCAGGCACCAAAAGCGATGTATGTACTTCTCACGAAAAAAGTAGATAAAAATTAACATGGCTAAATTCGCCAGCAACGCCAGCAAGTGGGGTAAACGCGCCATGAAATCGCCTCCGCCGGGCATCAGGTAGCGACGCAAGTGTCCTTGAAAAGCAAAATCGTACGCCGCACCCAACAATAACCAGACAGCCAAAAAAAAAGTTAGCTGGTCGCGCCGCACCAGAGAGATCACCAACAAGAAGATCGCCACCGTGGCGACGCCAGCAAGGGGCACCAGCTGCACCATGTTCAACCGCCCCTCGTACTCCCGGTAGGCTAGCGGATCCCACAGTTCAGGCGCCATGATGAGAACCGTCCGGCCCTGCGCGCGCAGCACCAGCAAAGCTTCTTCACCAGGGGCCAGGATCACTGAAAAGATAGCTTCATTTCCATGAACAACAGGATCGACCCGGCGATGCGCAACGCCGGCTAACAGTGGCGCCCTCACCATGGCACCAGTGGCGTTCAATCTAAAATAGGTCACATGCTCCAAACGCGGATTACCTAACACAAGCCAACGCGTCACTTCATCTCGGCTATGGTTAACCACCCGCAAACGCATCCAGAGTGCAGCGTCGGTGCTGCCTTTGTTCAACAGCCAGGGCTGGGCTTGCAGCCAGCCTGTATGCGCCAAAACTTCGGCAAGTGTTAAAGAGGCCGCTGGATCGTCCAGCACGGCCAATTGGTCGACAAGATTGATCTTGTTGATTTTCACACCCAGATCCAGCGTCTGTCCTTGCGCCAAACAGCAACACGACCACAGCGACAGAAAGACCACACCCACAAGCCAGCGCACTAGGCCTGACCTCATTTCTGGGTTGCAACCTCGTCTAGCTGCTCAGGCACCTGCACCTCAGGCGACTTCCGATAGTCGCGTGGCGACAAACCGAAACGCGTTCGAAAGGCGGTTGCAAAATTAGCCTGATTCTCATAGCCAAGATCGTTGGCAATCACTTGAATGGCCAAGCCTGTGTCCTGCAGCATCTTCCTGGCTTGCGCCATTCGGGCCTCACGCAAGTAGTCGAACACTGTCGTGCCTGTGCAACTGCGAAATGCATCGTTAAGTCGTCGTGTATTCGTCCCCACGGCGTGTGCCAGAGTAGCGAGTTCAGGCGTATGCGCCAGATCGTCGTGCAATAAACGATGCGTCGCCCTAAACACCATCTGATCGAAATTCGATACCTGCTCAGGCAATTCTCCAGTCTCCAGCGGGGGTGCCTCAGTCTGACGAGGAACTCGCAAGTGGATACCGACACGCAAGCGAACCTCATCGAAATTAAACGGCTTTCCGATGTAATCAATAGCCCCCTCCAAAAGGCCTTGCACGCGATCCTCGACCTGATCGGCAGCCGTCAGAAAAATCAGCGGAATGCCGGCCGTCCGTGGATTAGCCTTCAGCAACCTGCAAGCAGCGATCCCACCACAGACCGGCATTCTGACGTCCATCAGGATGAGATCCGGCAGTAGCACATTGGCCTTTTCAGCACCATCCATACCATCTTCCGCAATGTAGACGCGATAGCCATTGATGCGCAGGCAGTCGCTCAACAGCCGGCGGTCATCAGCGTTGTCGTCGACGACAAGGACACGAAGACCGCGGGCATTGAATAGTTCAGGTTTCATAAAAGAATTATGTTCTTCAAAGTGATAAAAATAACATTTATCGGTTTGAAATTGATACTAGAACGTCGACCATCATGGCTCGATCTAGTGCATGGATGCATTCACAGAGCCTAAAAGGAGCAGCAACGTCACTACAGAGGTCTTTTAATTACCATAAACCTGACGTCTGACTTGTATAAAGCTACAAAATGATACAAAAAATGACATTATTAGTTTGAACTGATACTATTGTCAAATAATTGAAATTTGCCATATTCGTAACAACTCATGTCACCTAGACCTAAACAAACCTCGCAAAGCGACCATCCACGCACACCAGACTCGATGCGCCGAACCTTGCCTGCGTTGTGGATCCATTGCCTATGAAACACCGCTCAAAAACACCTGACAGCCCCCTCTACTACGGCAAGGTGGGACTGAGCCTTTTACTTATTGCAGCGCCAGCTTGGTCAGCCACGCTCAATCTTGAAGAAGCACTGCGGTTGGCCGTCAACCAGCACCCCGTGATTGAGCAGCGACGCAGTCTGCAAGATGCCGCAAATGGAGCGCTAGAGACTGCCGAGCGCGGCCGCTGGCCATCGCTTAGCGGTCAAACCGGAAAGGATTACTACGGCAAGACAACCTTGACATTGCGCGCAGAGCAGGTCCTCTGGACCGGTGGCCGCCTCACTGCGCAAATCGACATGGCCAATGCCGGCGTGCGAAGCGCAGCAGCCGCACTCCAGGAGTCACAGCAAGACATCCTGGTGCGCACCGCAAATGCCTACACAGAATTGGGCCGGCTCGAATCCCGGGTCACTGCGGCGCGTGCCAACGTGACCGAGCACGACCGCCTGCGCAGCATGATTTTTAACCGGATCGAAAACCAAATCACCCCAAACAGTGACGGCATCCTCGCCTCAGCCCGACTGGCACAAGCCAACGCCGAACTGGCACAAATCCAGGTCCAGGCGACGCGCGCAAAAACCACGTTGGGCCAATTGACAGGTCAGTCCGTCACCACCATAACCACACCGTCCGTGCCCGTGATGCGTGTGGCACAGCTCGACAGCGCCGTAGATGCCGCCATCGTTTTCTCGCCAACACTACGACGACTGGACGCACAAACAGAATCAGCCGACGCAGAAATTAACGTACGGCGTGGCCAGGCGCTGCCTCAAGTCATGCTGCGCCACGAAAACACCCAGGGCGGCCAACAGCCCAGCAACTCGACCTATGTGGCGCTTGAATACCAGACCGGCGCTGGACTGAGCAGCCTCATGCTGGTCAAGGAGGCAGAGGCCAGATACCGGGCCGCCCTTGCCGAGAAAGACGCTGCACGGCGCAACGTAATCGAAGCCGTCAGCGCCGACTGGGCCGACCTGCAATCGCTCAACGCGCAAATCGGTGATCTGCAAGCCCAAGTGCAGGCGCAAGCGCAGGTCCAGGAATCCTATGTTCGGCAATATGTCATAGGCCGTAAAAACTGGATTGAACTACTCAACGCACAACGCGAGCTCGCACAAGCGCGTTATGGCCTGGCCGACGCCGAATGGAGCGTGCTGCGCAGCCATCTACGGCTCCAGTTAGCCACTGGTGAACTCAGTGCCACGACGCTAAAAGCCCACTCCTAACGCCCACGCCATGACATCCACCCTCACTGCACCCCCACCCGACAGCAACCACGACCGCTTGGCGTCAACGCTAGCCCGCCTCGCAGCGCTGCAGGGCGAAGCGGTCCCTTGGCACCGCTTCGCCCTGCCTGAGCAAAGCGCCAATGGCACCCCGCTGAACGGACTACCCCAGGCCACACGCGCGGTCGAACTCTGGCGCGCACGCTTCGCAACCGGTCAAATCCGCACGCTCGACTGGCCACCCACGCCCGGCGACATACCGGCACTCTGGACCAGCCCCTACGTACCGGGCCTGACCACCCAGACTAGCTACATCGTGCTGGCCATCCTCTCCAACGGCACGCTGAGTTGCAGCGACGCCGACGGCAACTCCCAAGAACTTCCGGTCAGTCTGGCCAGGCGCGGCTCACTGCTGCTATTGCGCACCGACCATGCGGCGCAAAGCGAACACACCGACCACGCGCCAGCAGGGTCAACACGCTCAGCCAGCGCCTGGTTTCGCCACGCGCTCAACAAGCGCCGCATGCTGTTCGTCGATGGTGCCGTGGCGGCCCTCACCATCAATTGCATCGCGCTGGCAACATCCTTTTATTCAATGCAGGTCTATGACCGCGTGCTGCCCAGCATGGGTTACGCCACGCTCTGGGTCATGACCCTGGGCGTGCTGCTGGCCATCGGACTCGAATTGGGCATGCGGCACCTGCGCGCACGCCAAGTCGAGCGGGCCTGCAAAGCCATGGACGAAGAACTCTCGGCCGTCTTCTTTGGTCACGCCCTGGCCATCCGCATGGACCGTCGCCCCCACACCGTAGGCACCTTCGCCGCGCAAATTCGCCAATTTGAAATGGTGCGCAACTTCCTCACCTCGACCACCATGTTTGTGCTCGCCGATGCCCCCTTCGCGCTGCTCTTTGTTGGTGTCATGGCCTTCATCGCCGGACCGGTCGCCTTGGTCCCCTTGGTGCTGCTCGTCCTGGCCATTGCAACCGGTCTCATGTTCCGCAAACCACTGGCGCGACGCGCGGAAGCTCACATGGCCGAGTCCAACCGCAAAAATGGCTTGCTGATCGAAGCCATCGACGGCATTGAATCCATCAAGGCCGCAGGCGCCGAGTGGAAGCAACTCGACCGCTGGCGAAACCTGACCCGCGTCCTGGCCGACAACGAGGTCTCAATCCGGGACCTCTCCAACCTGTCAACGCAACTCGCGCAGACCCTGCAGCAACTGGCCTACGTGGGCTTGGTGGCCGTGGGCGCCTATGCGATAGGTGCAGGCAACCTGACCGTTGGCGGGCTGATCGCCTGCACCATCATCAGCGGCCGTGCGCTCGGCCCTATTGCCCAGTTGCCCGGCCTAATTGTGCAATGGCAACACGCCCGCTTTGCGCTGCGCGGACTGGACCAAATCATGTCACTACCGACAGACAGCCCGCCACTTGATCGCCGCGTCGTGCCCGACCACTGCCAAGGACGCTTGCGGGTTGAAGCACTGCGCTACACCTGGGGCCCGGACGCACCGACGCTCAGCGTAGAAAGGCTGGCACTGCAACCGGGTGAACGCGTGGCCATACTGGGCGCCGTAGGATCCGGCAAAAGCACCCTGGTCAAACTGCTGTCAGGCCTCTACCGCCCAACCGAAGGTCGGGTATTCCTGGACGACATCGACATGGCACAACTTGCGCCCGAATTTCTGCGCGAACACATCGGCTACCTGCCCCAAGATGTCCGCCTGTTCCAGGGCACGTTGCGCGAAAACTTGGCCCTGGGCCTGCCCGCCCCCACTGACGGCCAGTTGCTCGAAGCTGCCCGCCTTACGGGTCTGGACCGCGTCATCGCCGCCCACCCGCGCGGCCTGGGCCTCGAAATCAGCGAGGGCGGGCGCGGCCTGTCTGGCGGCCAGCGCCAACTCGCTGGCCTGACCCGACTGCTACTGGCGCACCCGCGCCTCATGCTGCTCGACGAACCCACCGCCGCCATGGACCCACAACTCGAAGAGTACCTGGCCGAGCGCCTGTTCGGCCAATGTCCGCCCACCACCAGTCTGGTCGTCGTCACCCACAAGCTATCGCTGCTACGCCACTTCACACGCATCGTTGTGCTGGACCGTGGCCGAGTGGTCGCCGATGGCCCGCGCGACGACGTCATCCGCTACCTGCGCGACTCTGCGCAAGTAAAAACCCAGCCACCCCGCCACCAACCTGGCACCCCAATTTCCGCATAAAACCAATGACACGCCCAAACTCGCCTTCCATCTTGCCCCCCAGCCATGGCCTACGCCTGGGCATCTGGGGCGGCGCTGCCGCGCTGGCCCTGTTCGTTGTGTGGGCCGCGTATGCCAAAGTAGACCAACACACCCGCGCACAAGGGCAGATCATCGCCACCTCACGCACCCAGATCATCCAGGCCCCGGATGGTGGCGTGCTTGAAGAACTGCTGGTGCATGAAGGAGACGTGGTGCAACGCGGCCAACTGCTGGCACGCCTCGAACGCACCAAAACTGAAGCCGCCTATCGCGAAACCCATGCCCGCCAGGGGGCATTGAGCGCCGCCGTCGGCCGCTTACAAGCCGAGCTGTATGGCACACCGCTGCGCTTTGGCCCTGAGGCTGAAGACTACCCAGACTTCCGCGCCAACCAGACCGCCCTACTGCACAAGCGCAGGATCGCTGTCGATCAGGAAATATCTGCCCTGCAGCGCATGCATGCCATCGCCAAACGCGAACTCAACATGACCCAGCCGCTGCTCCAAAGCGGCGACGTCAGCCTGGCCGACGTACTGCGCATTGAGCGCCAAATGGCAGAACTCGAAGGCCAGATGACCAACCGGCGCAACAAGTTCCAGCAAGACAGCCAGGCTGAACTGACCAAGGCCGAAGAAGAACTGGCCGCCGTGCGCCAGTCACTGGTGCAGCGCCAGGAGCAACTGACCAACACCGAACTCAGAGCCCCCCTCAACGGCACGGTCAAAAACGTGCGCGTCACCACCCGGGGCGGCGTGCTGCGCCCCGGCGACGAGTTACTGCAAATCGTGCCCATAGACGACGCGCTGCTGGTCGAAGCCCGGGTCAAGCCCGCCGACGTCGCCTTTCTGGCCCCCGGCCAATCCGTCAACATCAAGATCGACGCCTACGACTACACCGTCTACGGCAGCCTCGACGGTAGCCTGATGTACATCAGCGCCGACACCCTCAGCGAAGACATGCGCCAGGGCGAGCAAGCCTACTACCGCGTACAAGTCAAAACCGCATCACCCCGCTTCAGCCGCCGCCCCAAAGAAAGCCTGCAATTGCAACCCGGCATGACGGCCACCGTCGAGATCAAGACCGGCAGCAACACGGTCCTCAAGTACCTGCTCAAACCCATCGTCAAAACCCTCGACGAGTCCCTGAGCGAGCGCTAACCGGCCCGTTCCAGCCGGTACACCGGCCGCCGCGCCCGAACAATTACCGCGCAGCAAAACAAAACGACACCGCATCAAAAATTGCGATTAAATTGATTTAATACAATAAATTCAACTTAATCGCCAAGTTGACAAACCTCAAACGACATTGACTGCCGTTGAGCTAGTTCCAACTTTTCCGCCCGTAGAAGACCCTAAGGACTGAATAATGACCAAGCGTCTCGTGATCTGCCTGTTCAGCCTAGTGATGGCCGCCGCTGCCCAGGCCGATTCCGGCGGTTCGGACTGGAGCACCTCCTACAGCTTTAGCAGCAGCGCCAAGCAGCAAACCAACCTGACGCAGGCCGACCTCATCGCCAAGCGCGAGTCCGGGTATTACGACGGCCTGGGAAAAACCGAGGTCTACAACATCACGACCACCGCTATCGGCACCATGACCACCACCACCAACACGGTCAACGGCAACAGCAACAACGTGGCCGCCGACTCACTGTCGTCAGGCAGCCTCGACGCCTCGGTCAAGATCCAATCATTGATTTCATCCGCGCTGAACCAGAACAAGGCCTACTGAGTCACATCATGAAGCAAGCCCTTGGCAGACACATCCGACAGTTCGCAGCCCCACTGCTACTGGGCCTGCTAAGCGCCTGCTCCACCACGCGGGTAGGCATGGCGGTGCCCGTAAGCGCCAACGAGTCACTGGTCAAAGGCCCCGCCATGATGGACGTGGTCACGCCCTTTGACCAAGCGCTGACCTGCCTGGACGGTCGTATCAACAAAGATGTGCTTCGTTTCTCGGTCGGCTCCGTCATCGACGCCACTGGCAAGGAGCAGGTGACCGACGGCGGCTCGGGTAAATTCATCAGTCAGGGCGCGGGCGACATCGTGCAGTCGGCGCTGTTTCTGGCGGGCGCCACCGTGGTTAACCGGCGCGACCCGCGCATCATTGACAACGAGGTCAAGTGGGGTCTGCTCGATGTCAAGCAACAGGCGCTCAGCACCTTCTTTATCACCGGCAGCATCAACAGCCTGGACTTTTTGCCCGGCAGCGGCTTTGACGTGCAGATTGCCGGGCTGGGGCCACGCTACCGCCAAAGCCGCATTCTGGTGGGCCTGGACCTCTCCTTAACCGAAACCCGAACCGGCCGTATTCTGGCCAACGTATCCTTGCAAAAACAGGTGGTGGCCACCGAGGACGGCTTTGGCATTGGCCGCTTCTTTGGCAACAGCCTGGTCAGTCTGGACTTTGGTGGCAAGGAGCGCGAGGCGCTCAACCTGGTGCTGCGCCAGATGCTCAACCTGGCCACCTTCGAGCTGCTGACCCAGGTGATGAACCCGGCCAAATACGCTGACTGCATCCAGTTGGTGCAAAGTGTGGACGGTGTCACCGACAATTCGCGCAGCAGCCGCAACCTGCGCAAGTACCTGACCGAGCAGGCCAAGGCGGCCGAGCTGGCGGCCAAGGCGCCCGCGCTGGCAGAAAAAAAGCCCGAACTGCTTGACCAGTCGGCGGCCGCGTCCGCCGCAGCCAAGCCCACGGCCCAGACCGTGCCCATATCTTTGCCAGCCGCCACAGCCGTGACCCAGGCCGCCGATGCCGCACCCTCGGCTGCGCAAAGCCCCTTCTTTGGTGAAGAAAAAACCAACTCCAGCGCCGCCGCACAACAAGCGTTACAGATCCGCACGCCGCTGCGCACGCCAGACCACAGTGCGGGCGCAGACGCGCTTGTATCCAACGGTGCCGTACTGGCCGCCGTGGCCCAAGCCACGCCGGTCAAGCCTGCCAACAACGGTGGCTGTGACCATGTCAGCGGTGAGTTTCCCCAAGTCACGCCCCTGCGTGCCACCGAGGCCGGCAGCAGCCTGCGCCTGCGCAGCAGCAGCGACCAGGTGGTGTGCCTGGCCGACCAGAAGGGCAAGCTCACCGCACGGCCCCTGGTGGCCGGGGTCGACCAGAAATTTGAAGGCACGGCCCCCTGGCGGCTACAAGCCGACCGCATGAATGAGCTGGACATCGTGTTTCAGGGCCTGCCGCTACGCAAGCCCTCGTACATCAAGGACCGCATGGAACTGCTGGAGCGCCCACTGGCCGCGCCAGCGGGCTGAGCCCTGTGCAAAAACTTATGAAGAATAAAGACCTGCCATCTTTTAACCCCCCTCTAACGCTCAGGGCAGGCTGAGTGTATTTAAACCGAAAGAGAAATTATCATGAAGATGACAAAACTGGCTATCGCCTCCGCTGCCGCCCTGATGTTCGTGGGCTCCGCTCACGCTATCAATTTCGATAACATCGTTTCAACCATTACAACCGTCACACCCACAATCGGCGAAGTTCCTGGTTTCACTACCATTACTAACACGTATGCTCTCCCGGCTACTACAGAAACTGTAGCATCACTCACTGCGGCGCTGGGCACCAACCTCTTCAAGACAACAGCCCCTATCGCCTCGGTCATCGGCGGCGCCATCAACACCGGTGTCATCAACGGTGCGATCGACATTTCAGGCACCAACGTGTCGCTGGGTGCGTTGAACGCCAATGTGTCCGCTACCGCCAGCGCGCTCACTTCAGATGCTTACGCCATTGCTGGCGCCAAGCTGAGCACCACCGTGATCGGTGCGATGAACAGCTCCACCGTCGACGTGATGGGCAAGTCCACCAACCTGACCAACAGCCTCGCAACCTCTTTGAATGTGGCAAGCCTGGATTCCTCAGGCGGAACCGTCGCCATGGTCGGC
>CAJAFJ010000684.1 GCA_903938955.1 uncultured beta proteobacterium
CACTGCACTCTGCGGGCATCGAAGTCATCCTCGACGTGGTCTACAACCACACCTGCGAAGGCAACCAGCTGGGGCCAACCCTTTCCATGCGCGGCGTTGACAACGCGTCGTACTACATCACCAACAAGGAAAACCGCCGCTACTACGAAGACTTCACGGGCTGCGGCAATACCGTGAACCTGGAGCAACCACGCGCCCTCCAGTTGGTCATGGATTCACTGCGTTACTGGGTGGACGATATGCACGTAGACGGTTTTCGCTTCGATCTGGCGCCAGCACTGGCACGCGAAGCCGGCGAAGTAGAAAACCTGGGCGGTTTCTTCGATGCGATTCAGCAGGACCCGACGCTGAGCCGCGTCAAACTGATTGCCGAGCCCTGGGACCTGGGGCGTGGCGGTTACCAGGTGGGCAAGTTTCCACTGGGCTGGGCCGAGTGGAACGACCGCTACCGCGATGGCATGCGCCGCTACTGGAAGGGCGAGGGCGGCGTCATCGGCGAGGTCGCACAGCGACTCACCGGCTCGCAGGATCTCTATGGCTGGTCCGGCAAGCAGCCCAATGCGAGTATCAACTTCATCACCGCGCACGACGGCTTCACGCTGCACGACCTGTTGTCGTACAACGAAAAACACAACGAGGCCAACGAAGAGGACAACCGCGATGGCAGCAGCAACAACCTGTCCTGGAACTGCGGTGTGGAAGGGCCGAGCAACGACCCGGACATCTGCCTGTTGCGTGAACGCCAAAAACGAAATTTGCTGGCCACTTTGCTGCTGTCGCAAGGCGTACCGATGCTGCTGGCAGGCGACGAACGTGGCCACAGCCAGCAAGGCAACAACAACGCCTATTGCCAGGACAATGAACTGAGCTGGCTCGACTGGACCTCAGCCCCGGAGCGGGACACGCTAATCACTTTTGTCGAGCGGCTGATTGCACTGCGCCGCACCCATCCCTCATTTCGGCGCTGCCACTTTTTTGAAGGCAAGCCGATTAATGGGGACACTACCCGTGACGTTTGTTGGCTCAAGCCTGACAGCACCGAGATGCGGCCGCAGGATTGGAGCGATGGCAATGCCAAATGTCTGGCAATGTTGATGTCCGGCCATGGACTTAGTGACCGGGGAGCCCGCGGTGAAGTGGTGAATGACAACGATTTCTTGCTGCTGTTCAACGCCCATCATGAGGTGATTCCGTTCACGCTGCCACGGATACAAACCAATGCTTGGCGTCTGTTGCTGGACACGGCGACAACCATCCTGCCGCCCGAGCCCCCTCAAGCTGGCACAGCTTTGGCGCCCAACTGGGGCGAAGCCATCTATCCGCTGCAAAGCCGCTCCTTCGTGCTGCTAAGCCGCCCGGGAGCCGCGCCATGAGACGAAGCCATGCCATGCCTTTCGGGGCGTCCCTGCTGGCCAGCGGCGGCGTGCGCTTTGCCTTGTGGGCACCGGCCATGAACCAGGTTGTGCTCCATGTCGGGAGCAAGGGCAACATGGCGGCAATACCCATGGTGCGCGATGCCCAGGGCTGGCATCGCCTGGCGGTGGCAACGGCCCGGGCGGGCGACCGCTACGCCTATACGCTGCCCGACGGTCTGCGCGTGCCCGACCCGGCCTCCCGCTTCAACCCGGTCGACGTGCATGGCGCCAGCGAGGTGATCGATCCGCAGGTCTATGCCTGGCAAGACACGCACTGGCACGGCCGCCCCTGGCATGAAGCCGTGATTTATGAGCTGCACCTGGGCACCTTCACCCCTGAAGGCACTTTCGCGGCAGCGCAAACCCGCCTGGCGGCGCTGGCGGAACTGGGCATCACTGCCGTAGAACTGATGCCGCTGGCCAGCTTTGCGGGTCAGCGCAACTGGGGCTACGACGGCGTGCTGCCGTTCGCACCTGCCGCCGTGTATGGCACGCCCAACGAACTCAAATCCCTGATCGACGCCGCCCATGGGCTCGGGCTGATGGTGCTGATTGACGTGGTGTACAACCACTTCGGCCCGCAGGGCAACTACCTGCACGCCTACTGCCCGCAGTTCTTCAACCCGGCCCACCCGACCCCCTGGGGCGCCGCCATCAACTTCGACGCTGCGGACTCGCGCACGGTGCGCGACTTCTTCATCCACAACGCGCTGTACTGGGTGGAAGAGTTTCATGCCGATGGCCTGCGCCTGGATGCGGTCCACGCCATCCGCGATGACTCAAACCCGTACATCGTGCGTGAGATATGCGACGCGCTGCGGGCCGGGCCGGGCCGCGAGCGCCCGGTGCATGTGGTGCTGGAGAACGAAGCCAACCAGGCCACCTTGCTGGAGCGCGATGCGCACGGTGCGCCGCGTGCTGCCACGGCGCAATGGAACGACGACCTGCACCACGCGGTTCATGTACTCACCACGGGCGAGACCGATGGCTACTACATGGACTACGCCCACAACCCGGTCGCACAGTTCGGGTGCGCACTGGCGCAAGGCTATATCTACCAGGGGCAGGCATCTGCTTTTCGCCACGGTGCGCGGCGTGGCGAGCCCTGCACCGCGCTGCCGCTGGGCGCCTTCGTCTCCTTTTTGCAGTCACACGACCAGGTGGGCAACCGTGCTTTCGGCGAACGCCTGCACACCTTGGGCGACCCGGTGCTGGTACGTGCGGCCTGCGCCTGTGTGTTGCTGTCACCGCACACACCGATGCTGTTCATGGGCGAGGAGTTCGCCGCCTCCTCCCCGTTCCAGTATTTTTGCGACTTTGGGCCCGACTTGGCAGACGCGGTGGCCCGGGGCCGGCGCGAGGAGTTCAAACATTTCGCCGCCTTCACCGATGAAGCGGCACGCGCGCGCATTCCCGATCCCAACCTGGTGTCAACCTTTCTGGCCTCCAAGCTGCACTGGGAAGAACGCGACACCCCGGGCCACCGCGAATGGCTGGCCCATGTGCAGCAACTGCTGACGCTGCGCCAGCGCTGGCTGGTGCCGCTGCTGGCCAAACCCTGCCGCGCCGGACACTTTCGCTACGCGGGTGACACGCTCTGGGTCGAGTGGCCCGGCGTGCGGCTGCATTTGCTCGCGCATTTCGGCAACGCACCGGCAGGCGCCATCGCAAGGCCTGCGGGCACACTGATTTACGCCAGCCACACGCAAGCCGACGGCGCGTCCACGCTGCAGCTCGCCCGGGGTGCCGTGTATGTCACACGGCAGTAGAGCGACCGTGCCTGACCTATGGCGCCACGACGACACCGAGGCGCTGAACCAGCTTTGCGCCCACTTCGGCATCGCCACCGACTACAACGACATCTGGGGCACACACCACCCGGTGACGCGGGAAGGGTTGATGGCCCTGCTGGCCGAATTCGACGTCCAGATCGACAGCCCCGCAAGTCTGCGGGCCGCGCTCGACAGCGCGCACCGCACCACGTGGACCCAGATCCTGCCGCCCGTCGTCGCCATTCAGGCAGCAGCCCACGCGTGGCGCCTGATGCTGCACCTGCCCGCATCGTTGGCGCGCATCAGCTGGCTGGTCAGGAGCGAAGACGGTACCCGGCACGAGGGCAGCGTTGACACCGCGGCCCTGCCTGAAACCGCACGCACCGAAATCGATGGCGTGACATGGCGCGAATGCTGGTTGACCATGGCACTGCGCCTGCCCGCTGGCTACCACCACCTGAGCCTTGATGGCATGCCGGGCGAGACGCTGCTCATCAGCGCGCCTGCGCATGGCTACCGGCCAGCGTCGGTGCAGAATGGCAGCCGGGTCTGGGGCCCTGCCGTGCAACTGTATGCGCTGCGCTCCCGGCGCAACTGGGGCATTGGCGACTTCAGCGACCTCGCACAACTGGTCGGGCAAATGAACGAGCGCGGCGCCGACTTCATCGGGCTCAACCCGCTGCACGCCCTGTTCCCGCACAACCCATTACACGCCAGCCCTTATGGCTCGTCCTCCCGGCAATGGCTCAACGTGCTGTACATCGATGTCGAGGCCGTGGACGATTTCGCCACCTGCGAGCCCGTCCAGCGGCTGGTGCTGTCGCCCGAATTCCAGGCGCGACTCGCCACCCTGCGCGAGGCCGGGCTGGTTGATTACGTCGGCGTCGCCGCCGCCAAGTTTGAAGCGCTTGAATTGCTGTTCAGCCACTTTTGCGAGCACCACCTGGCAGACGATGGCAGCAGGCCACGCGACGACCTGGGCCATGCCTTTCTGGCGTTCGTGGCAGAACGTGGAGACACGCTGGCCCGGCACGCCCTGTTCGAGGTGCTGCAGGCCCACTTTCACGCGGAAAACCCGGCCGTTTGGGGCTGGCCGACGTGGCCGCCTGCGTACCAGGACTGCGCCAGTCCCGAGGTCAAGTCCTTCGCGGCGCAACACGCGCAGCGCGTGCAGTATCACCAGTACCTGCAATGGCTGGCGGCACGCCAGCTGGCCCGCGCCAGCGACCTGTGCCAGGCGCTGGGCATGGGCGTGGGCCTGTACTTTGACCTCGCGGTCTCGGTTGACCGCGCAGGCTCCGACGCCTGGCGCGAGCGCCCCTGTTTTGCCACCCACGCGAGCGTCGGCGCTCCGCCGGATGACTTCAACCTGAATGGCCAGAACTGGGGTCTGCCGCCCCTGCGCCCCGACCGCCTGCGCAGCAGCCAGCACCGCTACGTGATTGACACCTTGCGCGCCACCATGCGTGGCGCGGGGGCGCTGCGCATCGACCATGTGATGGGCTTGATGCGCCTGTTCTGGATACCGCCAGGGCAAACTGCGCGTGAAGGCACCTATGTGCATTACCCGCTGGACGAACTGCTGGCCATTGTGGCGCTGGAGAGCCAGCGCAACCGCTGCATGGTGATTGGAGAAGACCTGGGCACGGTGACCGACGAGGTCCGCGTAGCGCTGGCGCGCCATGACGTGCTGTCGTACCGCCTGCTGTACTTCGAACGCCAGGCGAGTGGCAGCTTCAAACCGGCCGCCGATTACCCGCCCCATGCGCTGGTGGCCGTCAGCACGCACGATCTGGCACCGCTGGCAGGCTGGTGGGCGGGGCAGGACTTGCGCCTGCGCCTGCAGTTAGGCCATTTTTCAACCCCGCAGCAATTTGAACAGCAGCTGCTCGCGCGCGCCGAAGACCGCATTCAGCTGATGCTGGCGCTGCAGCATGCGGGCCTGCTGGCGGCCGAGGAGGTTGCGCAGGCGGCCGGCCAGCCCGGCTTGCCGCCCCGGATGGTGCAGGCCATCCACGCCTTTCTGGCCAGCACACCGTGCGCGATGATGGTCGTTCAACTGGAAGACGTGCTGGGGGTGAGCGACCAGGTCAACCTGCCCGGCACGGTCCACGAGCAACCCAACTGGCGGCGCAAACTGCCGCTGGACCTGCAGGCCCTGGCCAGCCATGAAGCCATGCTGAACCTGAGCCGCACGCTGGCCAGACTGCGCCCGCGCCGCGCCGTCGCCGCCGTCAAGCGCAGCCAGACGCAAGCCACGGTGCCACGCGCCACCTACCGGCTGCAGTTGCATAAGGACTTCGGCTTCATGGAGGCCATCCGCATCCTGCCCTACCTGGCGCGCCTGGGGGTGAGCCATGTCTATTGCTCGCCAATCCAGCGCGCCCGCGCGGGCAGCCTGCACGGTTATGACGTGGTGGCGCACAACGAGGTCAACCCCGAGCTCGGCGGGCGCGTCGGCTTTGAGCGCTTTGCACAGGCGCTGCGCGAGCGCGGCATGGGCCTGCTGCTCGACATGGTGCCCAACCACATGGGCGTGCTGGGCGCGGACAACGCCTGGTGGATGGACGTGCTGGAGAACGGCCCGGCTTCGTCATTTGCGCAGCACTTCGACATCGACTGGCAGCCGCTCAACCCCGAACTCACCGGCAAAGTCCTGCTGCCGGTGCTGGGCGACCACTACGGCGATGTGCTCATGAGCGGCAAGCTGGTGCTGCACTTTGAACCGGAGACCGGCAGCCTGGCGCTGCGCTACTTTGAGCACCGGTTTCCGCTTGCGCCGGAGAGCTACCCCCTGGTGTTGATCCGGGCCCAGGCGCGACTCACGGATGCCGACCTCGCCAGCAGTCTGGCCAGCACCGCCACCGCCTTCAGCCATCTGCCGGGGCGTGACGCCACCGACCCTGTCGCCTGCGCCGAGCGGGCCCGCGACAAAGAACTGCTCAAGGCCCGGCTGGCGCGCCTGGTCGCCCGCCAGCCTGCCGTCGCCCAAGCCATCGCCACCGCGGTGGCTGAACTCAATCTGGCGGCTGGCCGGGACGATTTGCACGCGCTGATTGAGGCGCAGGCCTACCGGCTCGCCTACTGGCGCGTGGCGGCGGATGAAATCAATTACCGGCGCTTCTTTGACATCAATGAACTCGCCGCACTGCGCATGGAACGCGAAGAGGTGTTTGAAGCCACGCAGACATTTGCACTGGACCTGGCCGCCGCCGGTGTCGTGGACGGGCTGCGCATCGACCATCCGGACGGGCTCTACAACCCGGCGCGTTATTTTCAACAACTGCAGGAAGGCTACGCACAACGCGCCGGACTGCCGTGGGCGGACACTGAAGCCAATGGCCGCCCGGCCCGCCCACTCTACGTGGTGGCCGAAAAAATCGTCGCACCGCATGAAGAAGTTCCCGAGCGCTGGCACATCCACGGCACCACCGGCTACAGCTTCGCCAACCTGGCCAACGGCGTGCTGGTCGACACGGCCGCCGCCACGAAGTTCAGCCACATCTGGCGCAACTTCACCGGCAGCGGCCAGCGCTTTGAGGACGTGGCCCGCGAGGGCAAGCGCGACATCATGCGCACAGCACTGGCGTCCGAACTGAATGTGCTGTCAACCGAGTTGCTGCGCATCGCCCGCGCCGACCGGCGCACCCGCGACTACACGCACAACGCGCTGCGCCGGGCCCTGGCGGAAGTCACCGCCTGCCTGCCGGTTTACCGCACCTACCTGATTGAAACACCCTCCGCGCAGGATCAGCGCTTTGTGGACTGGGCCGTGCGCGAAGCCATGCGCCACAGCCCGGACGCCGACCTGTCGATCTTCGGCTTTGTGCGCCAGGCGCTGCTCGGGCAGGCGGTGCCCGGGGCGGCCGCCAGCGTGTGCGAGCGCGTGCTGCGCTTTGCCATCCGTTTCCAGCAATTCAGTGCACCGGTGGCCGCCAAAGGCGTGGAAGACACCGCTTTTTACCGCTACTTTCCCCTGAGTTCACTCAATGAGGTGGGCGGCGACCCGGCCCGGTTTGGGGTGACGGTGGCCGACTTTCACCGCGCCAGTGCCTTGTGGGCCCAACGCTGGCCACATGGCATGTTGACCACCTCCACGCATGACAACAAACGCTCGGAAGATGTGCGCAATCGCCTCAACGTGTTGTCAGAAATGCCCGCCAGCTGGCGCTTGACGCTGCGCCGCTGGCGCGACTTCAGCCGGGACATTCGCAAAACACTTGAAACCGGGCGCGCCCTGACAGACGCGCCGTCGCTGTCCGACGAATACCTGCTCTACCAAACCCTGCTGGGCACCTTGCCAAGTGGCGGCCTGACTGCCGCCACGCAGGCGCCGTACCTGGAGCGCATCGTGCAGTACATGCGCAAGGCCGCGCGCGAAGCCAACCGCGCGGCCGACATGCTGATCCGCCTGCGTGACTTCTACCAGGGCGGCGGCGGAACGCCCAGCGAGGTTTCGGTCGCCACGCTGCTGCGCGGCGTGATGGAATCGCTCGGGGACAGGCTGCGGGCCTCGCAGGTCAAGGTCACCGAGTCCGTGCCCGAAGAGCTGCCGATGATCCAGACGGATCCCACCCGGCTCGAGATCGTGCTGCACAACCTGCTTTCGAACGCGACCGACGCGCTGAGCGATACTCCCCCGGGCGGGCGGCACATCGCGCTGTCGGCCACCTGCAACGACGGCATCCTGTCACTCGCCGTCGATGATTCCGGGCCGGGCGTTCCCCCGGAAGGTCTTCCCCTGCTGTTCGAACCCTTCAACACCAGCAAGCCCGACGGCATGGGCCTGGGCCTCGCCATCAGCCGCTCGCTGCTCAAGGCGCAGGGCGGCGATCTTTCCTACCGCCGCAGCGTGCGCCTC
>CAJAFJ010000685.1 GCA_903938955.1 uncultured beta proteobacterium
CTGCCTGGAGGCCCGCGATGCCTGCCGTGGCTGGGAGATGACCGCGACGCGTTTGGCAAGGACTCGTACCGGTAGTTTCTTTACCGACTTCACGAATTTCCACCGGCGCACGGAGACCACCGGCTGGCGCTTTAATGCATTGATCTTGTTGGTCAATGATGTGGTGGTTTACCGCGCCTGGGGCGGACAACCCCGGGTCAATGAAATTGAAGTCAACACCAACCCGTTAGGGCCGCTGCAAGAATTGGGACCTGCTTTGGTCACCGCAAAATAAACGGTTGCTGGTGGTCAAAGCAGAGTTGCCACTTCCGCTTTGGAGGTCCAGTTGATCGGTTCCTGTTGCAACGCCATGTCAATATCGATACCCAACGCGAGGGCGATGACATCGGGAAACGTGTCAATCACTTCTTGCTCGCTGTAATCGGCCTCTCGCGCACGGGCACGCCATGCCGCCAGATGAAGAATGCCGGCCATGGGTTCGTACAAATCATTCTCAAAAGGGGTGCATTGCTGCGCCAGTGCGTCAACAATCGACTGGGGAAATTGCCAGTTACGCGCAAAACCAGCGCCCACATCGGCATAGCAATAGCCTAGTAATTTGCGCTCATGCGCTGCGCGTTTCATGCCCAGGGGCTGGACTTTATGACTCAGTACCTGCAACTCATTGGGCAAGCCCAGATGCATGACCAGTTCACCCGTGGCATGGATCAAGCCTGCAGTGAATGCCGCCGGCTGATTTTGGCGCACCATCCCCGCCAACGCACGCGCCAACTTGGCGGTGTTAAGGCTGTAGCGCCAAAACTGGTTCATATCGACACCCGGAATGGCCACAAAAGCACCGGCCACAGCGGCAGCAATGGCGAGCGAGCGAACCTGGTCCAGCCCCATCAGGGCCAAGGCTTCTGACACGCTGCTGATTTTGTTGGCAAACTGAAATTGGGCCGAGTTGGCCAGACGCAGCAAGCGTGCGGCCAGCACCGGGTCGGTGTTGATCAACTGGCTGATTTTTCGCAGGTCGGGCTCAGGCTGGTCGAGCTCATTGAGCAGCAAGGCAATAACCTTGGGGATGCTGGGCAAGGCCGCATTGGAAGCGAGTAATTCGTCAAGGGTTAACAAGGAATTTCCCTCAGTTTCAAATTCATTTACAAACATGATTATCGGCCAGCCTTTGCAATGAAAACGTGCCAGAATTCTGCTTTTAAGCTGGTGGGGATCTAGCGCTTTACTGCGTCCTCCTTCAAGGCTTGATGGCAAGTCGACTCTTCTCAAATTAAACCGGCATCGAGGCTATAAATCATGTTTGCTGCGTTCTCTCTCCCTTTGGCTTTGGCATCTCAATGACGGACCGCCCTACTTCGCGTGTTGTGCCGCTGATTGACCAGCGATCATCCTCCTTGGTCACCCCGGCGGCGGCATTTGCCCCTGACACACGCCTTAACGCTAATGGCCTGCTGGCGGATACACGCCAGCGCCCGCTGCGTGATTTGCGCATCAGTGTGACGGACCGTTGCAACTTTCGCTGCAACTACTGCATGCCCAAGGAAATTTTTGACAAAGACTACAGCTATCTGCCGCACACGGACTTGCTGTCATTTGAAGAAATCACCCGCGTGGCCAAGGTATTTGTCGCCCACGGCGTGCAAAAAATTCGCCTGACCGGGGGTGAACCGCTGCTGCGCAAAAACCTTGAAGTGTTGATTGAGCAGTTGTCGGCCCTGCGCACCCCAGACGGCCGCCCACTGGACCTGACACTCACGACCAACGGCTCGCTGCTGGCCCGCAAAGCCCGCGCCCTCAAGGCGGCAGGTCTGCAACGCGTCACCGTCAGCTTGGACGGGCTGGACGATGCCGTATTTCGTAGCATGAACGACGTCGACTTTCCGGTGGCCGATGTGCTAGCGGGTATTGAGGCCGCCCAAGCCGCTGGCTTGGGCCCGATCAAGATCAACATGGTGGTCAAGCGCGGCACCCACGCGCATGAGATATTGCCGATGGCCCGCCATTTCATGGGCACCGGCATCGTGTTACGCTTTATTGAGTACATGGATGTGGGGGCCACTATCGGC
>CAJAFJ010000686.1 GCA_903938955.1 uncultured beta proteobacterium
GGGCATGATTTTGGAAGGCACCGTGAGCAACGTGGCCGCGTTTGGCGCGTTTGTTGATTTGGGCGTGCACCAGGACGGTCTGGTTCACGTTAGCCAGCTGGCGCACAAATTTGTCACCGATGCCCGTGAGATAGTCAAAACCGGCGACATCGTTAAAGTGCAGGTGGTGGAGGTCGATGTGGCGCGCAAGCGCATTGCCCTGACCATGAAGCTGGGCGCGGCACCGGCCCGGCGCGATGCCCCGGGCGACAACCGTTTTCAGGGCGCCAACAACAACCAGCGTGGTCGCTCTGGCGGTCAGGGCTACGCGCAGCCACCTGCTGCGCCGCAATCCAACGCCATGTCGTCGGCCTTTGCCAAGCTCAAAGGTCTGGGTCACTGACCATGAAACTCAATGACCTGCTGGCCTCGCAGTTTGTGTTACCCAGCATTCCGAAGGTGGTGGCGCTGTTGCTCAGTGAGTTGGCGCGGGACGAGCCGGATCTGAAAACGGTCTCGCAACTGGTCAGCACCGACCCGGCCTTGACCACGCGGCTGCTGCAGCTGTCGAATTCGGGGTTTTTCAAGCTCTCGGGCAAGATCAACAGCGTGTCGGAATCGCTGGCCATTCTGGGGCTGGGGCATGTGCGCACCATGGCGGCCGCAGCCGCTTCCGGGGCCTCTTTTCGTGCGGTGCCGGGCATCAACCTGCAGCAGTTTTGGGCTTACAGCCTGAATGTGGGCAAGTTGGCGCGCTCGCTGGCGGGCGTGGTGCGGCAAAACCAGCAGGCGGCTTTTACCTGCGGCCTGATTCACGCGGTGGGCGAGTTGGCGATGCACCTGGGCATGCCGGCCGACGTGGCGACGCTGAATGCGCAAGTGGCGCCGCTGGACCTGAAGCGCGCCCGCGCCGAACACAAGGCGTTTGGTTTTAGTTACGCCCAAGTGGGCGCCGGTTTTGCCAAGCAATGGCAGTTTCCGCAGCCGATGGTGGATGCACTGGAATATCAGTTGGCTCCCTTTGACAATGACGCTTACGAGCCACTGGCCGGGGTGATTCACCTCGCCACCTGGCGCGCCCGTGCCCGGGAGGCGGGGCTGTCTGACAAGGCGCTGGCCGTGACCTTTCCGGGCCCGGTGGGTGAGGTGCTGGGGCTGGATATCGACATGGTGCTGCAGCAAGACCCGATTGACTGGAGCGCCCAGTCACCGGGGCGACCGCTGATTTAAGGACCCAGCCGCTCAAACCGGGCAGGCTTTGTAAATCCTGTTGCAACTTTGATGTAGGTCAAGAAATTTATGGCTTTGGCTGCTCACTCTAAGCAGGGTTGGGGTTCTGGTTAAGGGTTTCCCCTGATAATTGCGTGGTTATTAACAGTATCAACACGAACACCGCCGAGCCCTGGCGCCTTGGAGTCGAACCCTTTACTGTTCTAACTTCTTTGGCTTGCAATCAAGACAAAAGAACATGAGTGAGTTCAGGAATCGCTTCAATGTCCCGTTGCGACGTGGTTTGTGAATGCCACACTGGATGCAACTTATCAACTCTCCGGTTTGACCCATGCCTTGAAATGGCGAGCCGTTTTCTTTTGATGTGTACCGCAACCCGGTTTGGGAAATCACTGTTGTTTCGTTTTTATACATTGAAGATCTCAAGTTACTTGAAGAATTCATTGTGCTGAAACCAGGTTTCATCTTGATGACTTTTTAGATAGCTATGCTGATTACATTTTTTATCAACCTCTCTGGAACTAAACCATGTCTACACCTCGTTTGTTAAACAAAATTTGTCTCATCACCGGTTCCGCTCAAGGCATTGGCCTGGCGACTGCACTCAAGTTTGCGGCTGAAGGCGCCACTGTCATCGTTTGTGACGTCAAACAAGAGGGTGTGGACGAAGCCGTGGCTCAGTGCCAGGCTGCGGGTGCAACGGCTGAAGGTTTTGTCATGGACGTGACACAACGTGCCGTGGTGGACGCCGTGGTTGCCAGCGTGAAAGCCAAATATGGCCGCATTGACGTGCTGGTGAACAACGCCGGTATCACCCAGGACGCACGTCTGCAAAAGATGACGATCGAGCAGTTCGACCGCGTGATCGACGTCAACCTGCGTGGCGTGTTCCATTGCACACAAGCCGTAGCTGACATCATGGTGGCCCAAGGCGGCGGCTCAATCCTGAACGCCAGCTCCATCGTCGGCTTGTACGGCAACTTCGGTCAGACCAACTACGCTGCCACCAAGTTTGGCGTGATCGGTTTCACCAAGACCTGGGCACGCGAGCTTGGTCCTAAAGGCGTGCGCGTGAATGCCGTCGCACCGGGTTTCATCTCCACCCCGATGGTTGCTGCGATGCCTGAAAAAGTGTTGGCCGACCTGAGCGCCAAAGTGCACATGCGCCGCTTGGGCAAGCCTGAAGAAATCGCCAATGTGTACGCCTTCCTCGCCAGCGACGAAGCCAGCTACATCAACGGCGAAGTGATTGAAGTGTCTGGCGGCATCTCGCTCTGATCCTTTCGTCCGTCCCGTAATTAGTTAACCCCAAGGTGCAAGGCCCCCGTCATGAATAAATCGACCTCCCTCGTCAAGCCCACCGAACAGCAACGCAAGGTGGCCCGCGCCATCGACGACGCGTTTCACACACAGTTGTCCAAGGCCAACAAGGGCATGTCGCCGATCTCACTGACGCTGGCCTACGCCGACTGGGCGATGCACCTGGCGGTGTCCCCGGGCCAGCAACTGCTGCTGGCCCAGCACGCCATGGCCTTGGGCAAAGAAGTCCTGGGCACCGCCCTGCAGCCCGAAGCCCCGGCACTCGATGCCGACGGCAAACCGGTGCGCGAACTCGACCCCCGCTTCTCTGATGCCGGCTGGCGCCAATGGCCCTTCAACGTCATGAAAGAAAGCTTCAAAGCCAGCGACACCTGGTGGCGCCAATCCACCCTCGTCGACGGCCTGTCCCCGCACAGCCAGCACCTGGTCAACTTCTACACCCGCCAAAGCCTGGACGCCGTGTGCCCCGCCAACTTCGGCGCCACCAACC
>CAJAFJ010000687.1 GCA_903938955.1 uncultured beta proteobacterium
GACACCCTCTGACCTCGCCAAGCCTGTTTTGTAGTCTGCGCTTTGACTTCCGTTTCTAATGGAATCAACCACTTACGTTCAGGAAGTGTCGAACTTGAGTGGTCAATGCGCAAGCGGAGAGCCAGCGCCGTTTTGTGGCCGATGCTGCGCACCAACTGCGCACCCCGCTGGCGGGCTTGCAGGCGCAGGTGGAGGCCTGGGCGCAGAGCATCAAACTGCCTGCGTCCCACATCACGTTGGAGGCGGACCAGGTTTTTCACATGCGCGATGCAGTGCGTCGCACTTCGCAGCTGGCGAACCAGTTGCTGGCCTTGTCGCGCGCCGACGCCAGCACCCTCAATGCCCAGCCGCTGCAGCGGGTTGACCTGAAGGACCTGTGTGAAACCCTGCTGGAGGCGCACCTGGACCGGGCCACCGCCAAAAATATCGACCTGGGGCTGGAGGCGCAGGCGGTGCATGTGACGGGCCACGAGTGGCTGCTGCGTGAGCTGATCGCCAACCTGCTGGACAACGCGCTGAAATACACCCCGCCCGGCGGCTGCGTCACGCTGCGCTGTGCCCGCACGGACGACGAGGGCGCGCCCTTTCTGGAGGTCGAAGACGATGGCCCCGGCATTGCGCTGGCCGACCGCCAGCGCGTGCTGGCGCGTTTTTACCGGGTGCCCGGCACCGCCAGCGAAGGCAATGGACTGGGCCTGGCGATTGCCAATGAAATTGCGCGGGTCCATGGCAGCGAACTGGGCGTGGGCGAGGGCGCGGGCGGCCAAGGGGCGCGTTTTACCCTGGTGTTCAGCGCGCAGACCACCCCGGAAAACCTCGGCGTCGCTATGCGAGAATGAAAAAATACCCCCGGCCCTGAGCACCATGTCTGACCCCGAATCCTCCTCTTCCCCTGTCACGTTGCATCGTTCTTACGACCCGGACGCGCAGGTCCCGGCGCGCAAGCGGCCCCAGCCGGGTGAGCGCCGTGCGCAGATTTTGCAAGCCCTGGCCAGCATGCTGGAGCAACCCGGCGCCGAGCGCATCACCACTGCCGCGCTGGCCGCCCGGCTTGAGGTCAGCGAGGCGGCGCTGTACCGCCACTTTGCCAGCAAGGCGCAAATGTTTGAGGGCCTGATTGAGTTCATCGAGCACAGCGTGTTTTCTTTGGTCAACCAGATCGTCGCGCGCGAAGAGGCCAGTGGCGTGCGTCAGGCTGCCAAGGTGGTCGCGATGGTGATGCAGTTTGCCGAGAAAAACCCCGGCATGACCCGTGTCATGGTGGGCGATGCACTGGTGTTCGAGAACGAGCGCTTGCAGCAGCGCATGAACCAGTTTTTTGACAAGATCGAGGCGACCCTGAAGCAAAGCCTGCGCAGCGTGGCCGACCTGAGCGGCTCCGCCACGCCGACGGTCGACACGCAGGTGCAGGCGGGCGTGCTGACGGCTTTTTTGGTGGGGCGCCTGCAACGCTTTGCCCGCACCGGGTTCAAACGCCTGCCCTCCGAGCACCTGGACGCCAGCCTGGCGTTGATCCTTTAACACCCTGTGGCGTGCTGGGGTGGTGTAAATATTCGCCGAACCCTCAATTTCGTTGAGGTAGATGCGAATGCGCGAAGAAAGTGCCCGGATTCTCCCTTAGCGTATTTGCCATCCGTACTGGAACAAGCACTGGTCAGTGACACGAGGAAGTTCAATTGAGCGGTAAACTGGTCATCTGACTTTGCGGAGTGCAGGGCATGCCGACCATCAGTATGTTTTACGGGATGCTTATCCAAATGTATTGGGATGAGCATGCGCCGCCGCATTTTCATGTGATTTACGGTGAGTACAAGGCCACCGTGAACATCCGCGAGTTGAGCCTTGGTGAAGGCGAGTTGCCTCGTCGTGCTAGGCAACTGGTGCTTGACTGGGCTGAATTGCACCAAGCAGAATTGTTGGCAGATTGGGACTTATGCCAGTCCAATCAGCACCCTAACCCGATTGATCCTTTGAAATAATGTGGAGGTAGCCGTATGTACTGGGATGTCGTTCAAGTTCAATCCATCGCGCCACGCGAGTTGGCAGTTCAGTTTGCAGACGGTTTGAGTGGCGTAGTGCGTATTGATACATCGTTTTGCACGGGCGTTTTCAATGCCTTGCTGAATGACCAAGTTATTGGAGGTGCGGATGTATCCAATGGCGTGCTGGTGTGGCCCAACGGGCTAGATTTGGCACCTGACACGATGTACCACGCAATCAAACGCAGCCCAGATCGTCGATATAACCTGTGTCGGTAGCGGTGGTACTGCGGGTCTGACGAATATTTACCGGGTTAGCTGTTTGAAATACGGGTAAACCCTTGATTTCATTAGAAAAATAACTCTACTTCGCGTTTGGACTTGACCCAATCTGGCAAAAGTATTGCAGAATAGAACGATCGTTCTTTTTTATGCAATAGGGTCATGACTGCCACTCCTTTACAAGCTGTTCGCCCGCCTTTGCGGCCTCTTGCGCGTGGGGGGCCGGCCCTGCACAAGGGCCAGCAAACCAAGCAGGTGATTGTGGATGCCGCCTTGGGGCTGGCCACCCGGATCGGGCTGGAGGGCTTGAGCATTGGCGCCTTGGCTGACGTCACGCACATGAGCAAATCGGGCGTGTTTGCCCACTTTGGCTCGCGTGAAGAGTTGCAAATTTCTGTCATTCGCGCGTACTACGACCGTTTTGCTGCTGAGGTGTTCACGCCCGCCATGGCGCACGCCCGAGGCTTGCCGCGCCTGCGTGCGCTGTTTGAGCACTGGATGCAGCGCGTGGCGCAAGAGATTCAGTCCGGCTGCATCTTTATCAGCGGCGCGGTGGAGTTTGACGACCGGCCCGGTGTGGTGCGCGACGCCTTGGCCAGCGCCATACAAGCCTGGCTGGCCGCCTTGCACCGCGCGGTGGTGCAAGCCCAGGTGGAGGGTCATATCAGCCCCGACACCGATGCGGCCCAAATGGTCTTCGAAATTCATGGCCTGATTTTGTCGGCGCACTACGACGCCCGTTTTCTTAAAAACCCCGGCGCCACCGAGCGTGCCACCACCGGTTTCGAGCATATTTTGGCGCGCTACGGTCATCCCATTCCAAAAACGTCAATGCCGGAACGGGCGGCATCCCCACAATCAACATCCACCCCACAGGAGTAATCACCATGCCCACCTACACACCGCCCCTGCGCGACATGCAATTTGTGATGCACGAGTTGCTCCATGTCGTCGATGATTTCAAGGCCATCCCCCAGCATGCCGAGCTGGATGCCGACACCCTCAACGCGGTGCTGGAAGAGGGCGGCAAGTTTGCCGCCGAGGTGCTCTTTCCGCTCAACATCACGGGCGACACCGAGGGTTGCACGCTGGACACGGCCACGCACCAGGTCACCACGCCCACGGGCTTCAAGGCCGCCTATGCCAAGTACATCGAAGGCGGCTGGGCGGCGCTCGGTTGCGACCCCGCTTTTGGCGGCCAGGGCCTGCCGTTTGTGGTGAACCAGATGTTCTACGAGATGCTCAATAGCGCCAACCAGGCCTGGACCATGTAC
>CAJAFJ010000688.1 GCA_903938955.1 uncultured beta proteobacterium
CATTTGGGGGATATCTATTTAGCTGGCGGCCACCTACGATCACCGCTCAACCATTGGCTTGTACAAAGCTATCCATTGATCGAAGCGACGTCAATTGACAATGCTCAAAAATAACATCGAATAAAACCAAGGGAATCCCCTCCATGGTCCATAACACCAAGCAAAGCCGAGCCAAAACCAGTTGGCTGGCAACGGCCATAGCGACCTCAGCACTGTTTACCGGCTGCGCCGTTCAGACACCTCCCGTTTCAATCAAAGAGTCACAGCAACCCCTTGCTGCACAAAAAACGGCCCAGCTAGCTGTGACAGCTGCGGCACCAGTCAAACCCACACTGAAACGAAAAATCGCGCTCGGCCGCATCACCAACGAAACGTCATTTGGTCGCTCGCTTTTACGCGACTCAGCAGGGGACCCATTGGGCAAGCAGGTCACGGACCTGCTCAGCAAGTCGCTCACCGAATCTGGAGCCTATGTCGTTTTTGAACGCCCCGACATCGGCAAACTCAAAGACGAAAGCGCACTCACCGGCGCGAAGCTGAACATCATCGGCGTAGACGCGCTGATTATTGGTTCCCTGACCGAATTTGGACGCAAGACGGTAGGGCAGTCCGGCTTTGTTTCTTCCAGCAAAAAACAAGTGGCGTTTGCCAAAGTAGACTTACGCGTGGTGGACGTCACCACCGGACAAGTATTCTTTGCCACCTCAGGCGCAGGCGAGTCGTCGACCGAATCGGCATCCACATTTGGGTTCGGTTCACAAGCGTCGTACGACGGCACATTGAATGACTCGGCTATCCGGCAAGCCATTTCGGAGGCGGTGAATCGCCTTTCAACCGAGATGGCAGGTCGGCCATGGCAAACCTTCTTCCTGTCTGCGGAGCAAAACCAGTATTACGTTGCTGGTGGCAAGTCGCAAGGCCTGCGTCCGGGAATGGTCTTCTCGGTGCAAACGCTGGGGGCCAAGATCAAGTCACCCCAAACCGGGTTTGAAATCGCTTTACCAGGTCGTGAAATTGCTCAACTGCGGATCGACGCCAACTTTGGCGACTCCGAGGCGACTGAGGGCTCTGTCGGAAGTCTCGTGAGTGGTTCGATTCAAGGTTTCAAAATTGAACAGTTGGTAGTTCGTGTCAAGGAGGCTTCTTAATGATTCCCCAAAAACATCTGGCGACCGGACTGCTGGCACTCGCGTTGGCGGGTCTCGTTGGCTGTGTTCAATTCCCCACAGAGACTCAAAGCGTGGTGGACTTGCGCCCGCAAATCGCTTTCCGTTTTGATCCGACCGATGCGCGCATGAATGAAGCGCGCGTGTTGGTCAATGGACTCGACTCGGGCCGCCTGGGCGACTTCAGGGATGGCAAAGGCGCCTTGCGGGTCTTGTCCGGCACGCACACGGTACAGGTCGTCAGCGGCTCTGAAGTGTTACTGAATGAACGCGCTTACCTAGGGGACGGCGTCGCTCGCCCGTTTAACGTCAAATGAGAATTCAACACATAAAAATACTCCTACTGCTGGCATGCAGCCTGTTTTTGACCGGCTGCGCCAATCGCGGTGGCCTGTACCAATGGGGCGGCTATGACGGCATGCTGTACCAGACGTACAAGAACCCCGAAAAGGCGGTGGAATTCCGCCAGGGTCTTGAGCTTCACATTGGCAAGATGGAGAAAAACCAGCAAAAAACGGCACCAGGGCTGTACGCTGAACTCGGCACGCTGTACCTGCAAGAGGGGGACGCCACAAAGGCTGTGGCGATGTACACCAAAGAGCGCGATGCCTGGCCGGAAAGCAAGGGACTGATGGACTCGCTGATCAACAATGTTGGCAAGCGCGCCACGGGGAAGAAGGCAGAGAAATCATGAAAATCATCAAACTGCTACTGTGTTTATTCACCGTTGTGCTGACCGGTTGCGTGACTGCGCCAGCCAAAAAAGACCTGAGCGCCTTTAATTCAGCCGCGCCCCGGTCAATTCTGGTGGTGCCGGTCATCAACAAAACGCTGGACGTGGATGCGCCCAGTTACCTGCTGTCGACCTTGACCATCCCGCTGGCCGAAAAGGGGTTCTACGTTTTCCCGGTGAACACCGCAAAGTTTGTGCTCGAACAGGAAGGCTTCTACGAGGGCGAACAAATCCACAACCAACCGCCCGAGGTGCTTGCCAACTTGTTCGGTGCCGATGCGGTTTTGTACGTCACGATCAAACGCTGGGACGCCCAGTACGCCCTCATCACGACCACCGTTACCGTGGAGTTTGACTACAGGATGGTGGCCAAAGACGGCACCGAGATCTGGCAAGCCAACCAAAGAATGCAGTACGCACCACAAAACAACAATTCGGGGCATCCACTTGCCATGTTGATTTCAGCAGCCATCAACGCGGCTGTGGCTCGGGCAGCGCCAAACTATATGCCGTTGACCCAACAGGCCAACCAGCAAGTTTTTATCTTGGGTCCAAACGCCATTCCGAATGGGCCTTACGCAGTTGCCAAGCATTAAGTTTGATGAATTCTGCGACAAGGTTTGAATCATCATTCCTGATATCAAGCAAAGCGGCCATGAGCCGATTTATTTTTATAAAAGGCGATAGTCATGCGGCAAAGACGGTACAAACCGACGGGCTGCAACAAGACGGCCTCTACTCAACTCACAAACTCAAATGCAATCGCAAAGCTGTATCCACCTGCGCCATCACATCAGCAGCAACGTGGCCTGACGCGGTTTTAGCCAAACGACCTTTGTCCAGAGTGCGGACTTGTTGCGCCATCGCTTTACTGTCTTTGCTCAAGCCCGTGCTTGACGCCAACAACTTGACTTCAAACGGGTAAATTCGTGACACATTGGAGGTCAGCGGTAACACGGTCACCACGGCAGCCGCGCGATTGGCGGCATCATTGCTGACGATGACGACCGGGCGGGTTTTCTGAGTTTCGGCGCCTTGCGTAGGGTCTAAATTGGCATAGAACACATCACCACGCTTCATGATTCAGCCCGTCAGTCAAGGCGGCATCAAATTCAGCAACCATTTTTTGATCCTGTGCCGCGCTTTGTGCGTAGGCCAGCGCCAAATCATTTTCTTGCTCCGTGCGTTGCAACAGTTGCAGCGCTTTGAGGACGACGGCCGAGCGACCTTTCGCGGCATGATCCGTCGCATACCGATCAATGAAACCAAGGATGGACGGGTCTAGGGAAACCGAGATTTTTTGTGCTATTTGCATAATTACTACCAAAAGTAGCAATTATTTTTGCACATTGGTCGCAGTTTATCAAGCAGGCTGATGCGCTACTTAAGCCAAGTCTTGTTTTGCGACAATCCCCCTCTTTATCAACTTGGTACGGGTTCGTCCAACCCTCAAGC
>CAJAFJ010000689.1 GCA_903938955.1 uncultured beta proteobacterium
GCTGGCCTTGCTGGTGCGCGAGCCGATGCTGACGCGGCGCGTCTTGGCCGTGAAACTTGGGCTGACAGATGATGGCATCAAGTACCACATCAACAAGCTGCGCCAAGATGGCGTGATTCGGCATGTAGGCCCCAAGAAGGGCGGACACTGGGAGGTGTTGAAATGAGCGATATCGGCAAGCCGGAGCGGGTGACGCAACAGCGCGTCGTCCAGCTGTTTCAAGAGGTGCTGGGCTACCAGTACCTGGGCGACTGGGAAAACCGGGCGCACAACAGCAATATCGAAGAGGGCTTGCTGACGGCTTACCTAAGCAGCGCCGGTTACAGCGCGAGGCAGATCAGCACGGCGATTTACAAGCTGCGCACCGAGGCCGACCACGGCAACCGCAGCCTGTATGGCAACAACCAGGCGGTGTACCAGTTGCTGCACTACGGCGTGCCGGTGAAGCTGGAGGCTGGCAAGGTGACGGAGTCGGTACACCTGATCAACTGGGCCGAGCCTCAGAAGAACCACTTTGCGATTGCCGAGGAGGTGACGCTGACGGGCCACAAGGAGCGCCGGCCTGACCTTGTGCTCTATGTGAATGGCATTGCCGTGGGCGTGCTGGAGCTGAAGAAAAGCGGTGTCAGCATTGGCGACGGCATTCGCCAAAGCCTGTCGAACCAGCAGCCGGAGTTCAATGCCTGGTTCTTCAGCACGGTGCAGTTTGTGTTTGCCGGCAACGACTCCGAGGGCCTGCGCTACGGCACCATCGGCACGCCGGACAAGTTCTTCCTGACCTGGAAGGAAGACGAGGCCGACAACAGTGGCTACAAGCTCGACAAGTACCTGGCCAAGATGTGCAGCAAGGCGCGGTTGATCGAGCTGATGCATGACTTTGTGCTGTTTGACGGCGGCATCAAGAAGCTGCCGCGCGTGCACCAGTACTTTGGCCTCAAGGCGGCGCAGGCCCATGTGCAGCGCAGGCAGGGCGGCATCATCTGGCACACCCAGGGGGCAGGCAAGAGCATTTTGATGGTGCTGCTGGCGCGCTGGATTCTGGCGAATCGGCCGCAGGCGCGGGTGGTCATCATCACCGACCGAGACGAGCTGGACGAGCAGATCGAGCGGGTGTTTACCGAGGCTGGTGAAACCCTGGTGCGCACCAGCAGCGGGCGCGACCTGATGACGCAGCTGGGCCAGGCCGAGCCGCGCCTGCTGTGCTCGCTGGTCCACAAGTTTGGCGTGAGCGCGCGCGGAACCAAAAGGGATGATGCGGCGTTTGAGGCCTTTATCGCCGAGCTGCAGGCGCAGCCCAGCGCCACGGTGGGCGAGGTGTTTGTGTTTGTGGACGAGTGCCACCGCACCCAAAGCGGCCGGCTCAACCGGGTGATGCAGGCGCTGATGCCGAATGCGGTGTTCATCGGCTTTACCGGCACGCCCCTGCTCAAGGCCGACCGGGCCACCAGCCTGGAAACCTTTGGTGGCTATATCCACACCTACAAGTTCAGCGAGGCGGTGGAGGACGGTGTGGTGCTGGACCTGGTGTATGAGGCGCGCGACATTGACCAGACGCTGGGCTCGCAAGACAAGATAGATCAGTGGTTTGAGGCCAAGACCAAGGGCCTGAACCACTGGCAAAAGGACGAGTTGAAAAAGCAGTGGGGCACCATGCAGAAGGTGCTGAGCTCGCAGGCGCGCATGGGGCGGGTGGTGGCGGACATTATTTTTGACTTCAGCGTGAAGCCGCGTCTGTCCAGCGAGCGTGGCAATGCGCTGCTGGTGGCGTCCAGCATCCACGAGGCCTGCAAGTACTTTGCGCTGTTGCAGAAGACGGTGTTCAAGGGCCGCTGTGCGGTGATCACCTCCTACAACCCGCAGGCCAAGGACGTGACGCTGGAAGAAACCGGCGCCCACACCGAGACCGACAAGCAGTTCATCTACAACACCTATACCGAGCTGCTCAAGGACGTGCAGGCGCGCCCGGGCCTGAGCAAGACCGAAACCTACGAGAAGGACGCCAAGGCGTTGTTCATCAAGGAGCCGCCCAATATGAAGTTGCTGGTGGTGGTGGACAAGTTGCTGACCGGCTTTGATGAACCGCGCAATGCGGTGCTGTACATCGACAAACCTCTCAAAGGTCATAACCTGATTCAGGCGGTGGCGCGGGTCAATCGCTTACATGACGCAAAACGCTATGGCGTGTTGGTCGACTATCGGGGGATTCTGAAGGAGCTGGATACGGCCATCCGTGCTTATCAAGACTTGGAGACCCGCACCCAGGGCGGCTTTGATATGGCGGACATTGAAGGCCTGTATGA
>CAJAFJ010000690.1 GCA_903938955.1 uncultured beta proteobacterium
ACCGTGATGGTTTCGTGATGGGTGAGGGTGCGGGTGTGATGGTGCTCGAAGAGTACGAACACGCCAAGGCCCGTGGCGCCAAGATTTACGCTGAACTCGCGGGCTACGGCATGAGTGCAGACGCCGGTCACATGACGGCACCCAATATGGACGGCCCTCGTCGTGCCATGGTAGGTGCTATGCGCAATGCCGGTGTCAATCCGGATCAGATTAACTATTTGAATGCTCACGGCACCTCCACGCCACTGGGTGATTTGAATGAATCCAATGCCATCAAGGCGGCCTTGGGTGATGCAGCGAAAAAAACGGTCGTCAACTCAACCAAGTCGATGACCGGGCACTTGCTGGGTGGCGCGGGTGGTATTGAATCCATCTTTACCGTGCTGGCCTTGCATCACCAGAAGAGCCCGCCCACCATCAATATCTTTGAGCAGGACCCTGAGTGCGACCTGGACTACTGCGCCAACACGGCGCGTGACATGAAGATTGATGTCGCCCTGAAAAATAATTTCGGGTTTGGTGGCACCAATGGATCGCTCGTTTTCAAACGCGCACCTTAATCTCACTTCCAGCGCCGTTGAATAACACGGCCCTTGGTCGATCGTTTTTGTATGCATAGCGCCCCAGCGGTTAGTTTTCCGGTGGGGCGTTCGCGTTTTCAGGGCTGGACCATCGCTTGGGTGAGCTTGGGCAGTGCTGTGGTCGGCCTGACTTGGTCGGCCAACCTGCCTGAGCTGGGTTGGCGGCAGGCCTTATTTACCTTGATCTATCTGGTCAGCAGTGGTTTGGCCACCGCACTATGGCGCCGTACACCCGCAGGCACACTGCGTTGGGATGGCATGACTTGGACTTGGAAAAGCGACAAAGCCATGGTGACAGGGGCCTTAACGGTTCATCTTGATTTCCAGTTTGTTCTGCTGCTCAGTCTGCGTCCGGCGACGGGTGGCCGACGCTGGTTGTGGCCCGAACGCCGATGGGCGAAGATGGATTGGCATGATTTGCGAAGAGCCGTTTTCTCTCACAAAGGCACAGCACAACAGACAGACGTGCCTGCCGGAACGCCCCTGCGGCAAGAGGCCGCTTGAGCAACTTGCCCCCTGAATCCTTGCCCAAGTTGCCCGCCAGCGTGGACAGCGACACCCTGTTGGTCGAGCGGACGGTCGCGGGTGATCAAGCCGCTTTTGAGTTGCTTGTCATCAAATACCAGCGCCGCATTCAACGCCTGATTGGTCGAATGGTGCGCGATGTTGATTTGGTAGAGGACATTGCCCAGGAAACCTTCATTCGCGCCTACCGCGCCTTGCACCAGTTCCGCGGCGATGCACAGTTTTATACCTGGCTGTACCGGATTGCGATCAATACCGCTAAAAAATTCTTGCTGGAGCTGAAACGCGATCCCACGGTGTCCGAGAGCGCTTTTAAAACAGATCACGACGACGACGATGAAACTTCTTGGGCTGGAAATGAACCAATAGCGGATGAGACTCCTGAAAGCTTGCTGGCGGCGAAGGAGATTGCTGCGGCCGTGAATGCCGCCATGATGGCTTTGCCAGAAGAGTTGCGACAGGCGTTGACTTTGCGCGAAATTGAAGGGTTGAGCTACGAGGAAATTTCTGAAATGATGAATTGCCCTATCGGTACCGTTCGTTCCCGTATTTTTCGGGCGCGTGAGGCGATATCGGCCAAAGTAAAACCAATGCTGGAAAAGCAGACCAGTAAGCGCTGGTAAGCAGGGGACAAGAAGATGCAAAAAACCGAATTAAAGCGTGAACAGCTGTCGGCATTGGTCGATGGACAATTGCAAGGGGATGCGTTTGCGCAGACGGTCGATTGGTTGGGTCAGGCCGATGAGGCGCGCTCAACTTGGCATACCTACCATGTCGTGGGCGATGTGTTGCGCGCCGGTCAGGCCATTAACAGTTCCAGGGATTCAGCGTTTTTAGAGCGTTTGAAGCTTGGTTTGCAGCAGGAAACCCGGCGTCCCATTTCTTTCGATGCGTCTGATGTGAACCTTAAAACGGCTCTCACTGAAGAGGCGGGCAGCCCAATCAATCTGAAAACAGAAAGTGCCAATGACCGCTTCTTTCGTTGGAAGTGGGTGGCTGGTTTGGCGTCGCTGGCGGTGGTGTCGGTGATCGGCTGGCAAGCGGTCAGCATTGGGAGTGACCCGCACGGGGCGGGTCAGCTGGCGCAGGCAGCGACGTCTGCTATCACACCGGTTAACACCGGTCAGCCGACAAACATGGGTGGGTCAGAGGTCATGATTCGCGATCCCCAGCTGGACGCTCTCTTGGCCGCACACCGTCAATTCGGCGGTACTTCAGCACTGCAGATGCCCGCCGGGTTTTTACGAAATGCCACCTTTGAGGGAGCAGCCCGTTGATTCGGCAAACGCATTCTGTGCGCCACATCGCCAGTGGCTTGACTGTCAAGCTACTGCTGTTGATGGGGCTTGTCAGTCTGTGGTGTGGGCTGGCCGTCGCCGAAACGCTGGTGCCAGCCAAGCCAGTTGGCCCCCCACAGACGGCGGCTAGTGCCAAAGCCGAGGACCGTAGCGTCAGCGAGTGGCTGGCGCGCATGCATGCCGCCTCGCGTCGGCGCGCTTACGTCGGCACATTTGTCGTCACCGCCGGTGGTGCCATGTCAAGCGCCCGGATCTGGCATGTTTGCGATGGTGAGCAGCAAATGGAGCGGGTTGAATCTTTGACCGGCGCGCAGCGGCGCACTTTTCGGCGCAATGATCAGGTCATGACGTTTTTGCCAGAAAGCCGGGTGGCGGTGTCCGAAAAACGCGATTCTCTTGGACTTTTTCCAAATTTATTGCAGTCCAATGATTCTTCTATTGCCCAGTTTTACCGCGTCAAGGTCGCAGGTAGCGAGCGTGTAGCTGGTTTTGCCGCCGATGTGG
>CAJAFJ010000691.1 GCA_903938955.1 uncultured beta proteobacterium
CGCCTCGCGGCATGGCCATGATTTGGCTTTTCGGGGTGAAGACGTAGACCGCATCCGGGAACAAGTCGACTTTGACGTGGTCCCAAAATTCAGCCGCATCCCGTGTTTCATCCTGGATGTCCAGCAATGACTGCAGCCACTTGGAGCTTAAGCGTTCGCCGTTGCCGGTTTCTTGCGGGTTGTTGACTTTGTACAGCCAGTGTGCAGCTACCCCGGACTCCGCCACCACATGCATGGCTTCGGTGCGCACCTGAAACTCGACGTTGACGCCGGACGGGCCAACCAGGGTGGTATGCAGCGATTGGTAGCCATTGAGTTTGCCAATGGCAATGTGGTCTTTGAACTTGCCCGGCAAGGGCTTGTAGAGCTGGTGCAAAGTGCCCAGCGCCGTGTAGCAATCAATCACGCTGGGAACCAGAACCCGAAAGCCATAAATGTCCGTCACATCCGCAAAGCTGAGGTTCTTTTCGTGCATCTTGTGATAGATGGAATACAGGGTTTTTTGACGTCCAGCAATCCGTACCTTCATGCCACTGCTGGCAAAGGCGGCCTCAACTTCCTTTTGTACTTTTTGTATCAGATCCCGGCGGCGACCGCGTGCCTTGGTGAGTGCCTTAGACAGGATGGCGTAACGCCAGGGCCGTAAATGACAAAAAGCCAGGTCCTGCAGTTCGCGGTAGGTTTGATTCAACCCCAGTCGGTGAGCAATCGGCGCATACACCTCTATGGTTTCGGAGGCGATGCGTGCCCATTTTTCACGCGGCGCATCAGACAGTGTGCGCATGTTGTGGGTGCGATCCGCCAGCTTGATCAGGATAACCCGCACGTCCCGTGCCATGGCCAGCAACATCTTTCTGAAAGATTCCGCCTGGTTTTCTTCCCGGGTATTGAAATGTAGCTTGTCCAGCTTGGTCAGTCCGTCAACCAATTCGGCCACGGGCGAGCCAAAGCGTTCAATCAACTCTATTTTGGTGACGCTGCAGTCTTCAAGCGCATCGTGCAGCAGGGCGGCCATCAAGGCCTGGGCATCGAGTTTCCATTCGGCACATTGGGCTGCCACGGCAATCGGGTGGGTGATGTAAGGCTCACCGCTGTTGCGCAGTTGTCCCAAGTGGGCTTCATCGGCAAACCGGTACGCCAGGCGCACTTGCTCCAGGTCGGGTTGGGACAGGTAATCGACCTTGTCCATCAGGCTGGCAAAGCTGGCCGCCGCGGCATTGGCCGCCGCAGGACTAGGGGCTGTCGGCGCGTGGTGAGGCTTGCCGGAGGCCGGTGTTTTGCTGGAGGAGGGCTTGTTTAGGTTAGTCACCCCTCAAATATAGCGCGCAGACGCTGCGTTTTGCAGCACCCATAAAAAAGCACCGTGAACGGTGCTTTTTGCAGGCTTACAAATGCTTTAGAGCGGTACTTTTTTCAGCATTTCAAGACCCACTTTGCCAGCGGCAATTTCGCGCAAGGCCGTGACGGCGGGCTTGTTTTTGCTTTCGACCTTGGGCGCATGGCCTTGGCTGAGCATGCGCGCACGGTAGGTTGCGGCCAATACCAGCTGGAAGCGATTAGGAATCTGCACCAGGCAGTCTTCAACAGTAATACGGGCCATGAAATTCTCCGATAGACGAGGGAAATGCACTAGGTGATATTCAGTGCTTTGAACGTTTCAGCTCTGGCGCGACGTTGCGCCGAAAACTTGAGTCGTTGGGAATGAACAATCGCCTTCAGGTCAAAAAGCGCTCGGTCAAACAACTCGTTAATTATAACGAAGTCAAATTGGTGGACCTGTGCCATCTCGATAGCCGCATTTTTGAGCCGCACTTCGATCACTTCCGGGGAGTCTTCACCGCGCCGCTCCAGTCGGGATCGTAATTCCTCCCAGCTCGGCGGCAAGATGAAAATGCTGATGGCATTGGCAAAAATTTTCTTGATTTGCAGTGCGCCTTGAAAGTCGATTTCAAGAATCACGTCAGCCCCTTGGGCCATGCGCTCTTCAATCGCTTTCTTGGAGGTGCCATAACGGTGGTTGTGAACCGCAGCCCACTCCACGAAAGCATTGGCTTGAACCATCGCATCAAACTCTTGCTCGGAGGCAAAGAAGTACTCGCGGCCATGTTTTTCTTGCCCCCTGGGCGCCCTTGTGGTGTGTGACACCGAGGGTTGGACGTGTGAATCCAGTTCAAGCAAGGCTTTGACCAGGCTGGACTTGCCAGCCCCGCTGGGGGCTGCAACAACAAATAAATTTCCGGGGTATTCCATAAAAGGCAGCTTTTGAGGGCGATTGACAGGGTCGTCTTATTCTAGGTTCTGTACTTGTTCGCGCATTTGCTCGATCAGGACTTTCATGTCAACCCCAACGCGGGTCATCTCCAAGGCGGCTGATTTCGATCCCAGCGTGTTGGCTTCTCGGTGCAACTCTTGGATCAAAAAATCCAATCGCTTGCCAACCCCTTCCTTGGCCGGTGGGCGATTCAGGCATTGGGTGATTTCTTCCAGATGGGCGC
>CAJAFJ010000692.1 GCA_903938955.1 uncultured beta proteobacterium
CCCGTTTTAATAATTTCTCTTGGGTCATTGATGACTGGTCCAGCATGCAATATCGCCAGCATGCCAATAACCAGATAGGGGTTAATTCTGGTTGGCGGTCTTTTTGGTTGCGTGCTAAAAAAATCTTGAGTGGTTATGGCTTTGAGCAATCTGTGTTGATCGCAGATGTGATTGGCGCCACTCCTCTGCCTGTTGTGCAGCGTGGGCTTCAGGGTGGTCGTGTTGGGTATCTCTGGCTGGCGTTGCAATCCAAGTGCTGCCGGCGCAAACGTACTGACCAAGTATTATTTTTTATTTCGTGTGTCTTGTTGGCGATGACCAATCCGGCAGCCCGCAGGGTGTCATGAAGGGCCGTGTTTTGGTCACCGGTGGTCTGGGTTTTGTCGGCAAGGCCGTGGTAACCGGAGCCTTGGTCCAAGGATATGCGGTGCGTGCCAGCACCCGACAAAGGGTTGCGTCACCCACTAGTCGCATTGAATATATTCATGTTGGGGATTTAGGTCATGCCACTGACTGGACCTCTGCCTTGGAAGGCGTTAGCACCGTCGTGCATTGCGCGGCGCGGGCGCATGTGTTGCATGACACTGAGGTAGACCCCACGAGCGCATTTCGTAATGCCAACATGCATGGCTCATTGAGTCTGGCCCGCCAAGCTGCAGCCGCAGGGGTGAAACGTTTTGTTTTTTTAAGTTCTATTGGCGTTAACGGAATGCAGACAGTGCCGGGATGCGCATTTTCAGAGGCAGATCAACCCGAGCCTCACAACGCCTATGCGCTTTCTAAATGGGAGGCTGAACAAGGCTTGATGCACATCGCTGCTGAAACCGGGCTGGAGGTGGTCATCATTCGCCCTCCGCTTGTTTATGGCTGTAATGCGCCGGGCAATTTTGGTTCGCTCATGCGCGCCGTTCAAAAAGGCTGGCCTTTGCCGCTGGGCGCGGTGCATAACCAGCGCAGCTTGGTAGCGTTGGACAACCTGGTCGATTTCATCATCACCTGCATCACCCACCCCCAAGCGGCCAACCAGACTTTTCTGGTTGGCGACGGGCGTGACCTGTCCACCACCGAACTGGTGCGTGGCATGGCGCAAGCTGCTGGAGTGTCCGTTCGTTTGCTGCCCGTGCCAGTGTGGGCCTTGCAAGCGGGGGCTTCATTGCTGGGCAAAGGTGATGCTGTGCAACGCTTGTGCGGTAATTTACAGGTCGATATTTCCAAAGCCCGCAAGCTCTTGGGCTGGGTGCCTCCGGTGTCGGTGGAGGATGGGTTGCAACGCGTGGTGGCGAATGTGAATAAGCCGCCCGACCCGAACGGTGGGGCAACTGTTGACCATCCTTGAACGATTTAAGCAGAAATTAGTTAGTTTGAATCTAACTTGGATTCAACAGGCCAAGGTACGGCCGCTACTCTGGGATCTGTTTGCGACTGCATCTTCCAGGCATTTTTGATGGCGTTGCACTGTTGCTGCGGGGCAACTGCACACAAGCGACGAAGCCACAGTGCAGCTTCCTCAGGCTGCTTGTTCCAAACTAGCGCAGTCGAGAGTTTGTGAATCACGCCCGCACTTGGGTAGAGACTGGCTACGTTACGCATCCATTCCAGTTGTTCGGCGGTCATGTCGGCACTGGGCTCAAACCGTGCCATCACGATCAACTCACGAAGCTGGTTAAGTAAGAGTACGTCTGGAGGATTGCGGGGTGCATTTGTTTTGATGTTGGCCCATTCAAATCGGAGAAGCTGATAACTCGATTCGATCCTTGAGTAATCGCGGACAAATAGAGCTAGCAACACGATAGATCCAAGCCATAAAACACCAGCCAGCCAACGCTGCCCTAATGACACTATTCTTGCATTTAGGCGAGCATCTAGCGCCCCGATCATCAAGCCGGTGGGAAAGAGAAAATAAGCGTAGTGCAGTGGTAATTCAAACATGGCGTGGTTGCCGATCACCACAATGAGAAGAAACATCAATGCACTGTTTGAGTCATGAATGGCACGGAAACGCAGCCACAGCCAGGTGAGCAAAAGTATCGACAGCGTCAATCCAATCGGAATCCCGCACCACAGAAGCAAATCAAGAAACAAATTATGGGCATGAGAAAAAACCAACTGCAACGGAGGGTGGTCGATCGCCACGGCCAGTTGCGCTGACGTAACCTGATTCCAGCCATAGCCGAGCCAAGGCCGTTGCCAGATAGCATCAAGAAACAAGGTCCATATTTGCGGCCTGGTCTCAGAGGACAAGCGTGCCAGCGCCTCTAATGCACCTTCAGAGGAGCTTAGGTGTAAAGCGTTTGTCATGAGCGGAATAGTCCGCACGAATACAAAAAAACAGACGGCCAACGCAGTTGCAATCCAAGG
>CAJAFJ010000693.1 GCA_903938955.1 uncultured beta proteobacterium
ATCGGCCCCACGTTTGCTGCGGACCCAAGTTGGTGCCGAAGAAATTGCAGAGGTTGTCAGCCGAGCAACAGGGATTCCAGTCTCCAAAATGATGCAAGGTGAACGCGAAAAGTTATTGCAAATGGAAGACAAATTGCACGAGCGTGTGGTGGGTCAAGACGAGGCCATCACCGCCGTGTCGCATGCCATTCGCCGTTCACGTTCAGGCTTGTCTGATCCGCAAAGGCCGACAGGGTCTTTCTTGTTTTTAGGCCCAACCGGGGTGGGTAAAACGGAATTGTGCAAAGCTTTGGCAGGTTTCTTGTTTGACAGCGAGGATCACCTGATTCGCATCGACATGAGCGAGTTCATGGAGAAACACTCGGTTGCCAGACTCATTGGTGCCCCTCCAGGTTATGTGGGCTATGAAGAGGGCGGTTACCTGACCGAAGCCGTGCGCCGCAAACCTTATAGCGTGCTGTTGCTGGATGAGGTAGAAAAAGCCCACCCGGATGTCTTCAACGTGCTGCTGCAAGTGTTGGACGATGGACGCCTGACCGATGGCCAGGGTCGCACGGTGGACTTTAAAAACACCGTGATCGTGATGACCAGCAACATTGGTTCGCACATGATTCAAAGCATGGTCGGGCAGGACTACGAGGACGTCAAAGACGCGGTCACGGCGGAGTTGAAGAACCATTTCCGTCCCGAGTTTTTGAACCGTATCGACGAAACCGTGGTGTTCCACTCGCTGGATGCCAGCCATATTGCCAAGATTGCCGGTATTCAGATTCAGGTGCTGCAAGCGCGTCTGGCCAAGATGGACTTGCAGTTGGACGTGTCACCCGCGGCGCTGGCCGAGCTGGCCAAGGTCGGTTTTGACCCGGTGTTTGGCGCACGACCGCTGAAACGCGCCATTCAACAGCGTATTGAAAACCCGCTGTCCAAATTGTTGCTGGAAGGCCGCTTCATGCCTAAAGATGTGATTCCGGTCGATGTAGACCCCATCCGCACGCCGGGGCAGTTCAGCTTCGGCCCCAAGGAACGCGCGGCTTTGGCTTAAATCGTCAGGGTCCGGCTTCGGCTTGTAAGTCCAACAGCGCGTTCTGCAACGCGCTGGAGGCGTTGCTGTAAGCCGTTCCCGTGTCCATCATGGCGTGGGCGTCCGGGTATTTCTGGGTGTTAATGACGGTCGCCACTTTGGCCGCTTCCGTATGAAACCGGGCATGTTGAGTCACGCAAGCCGCAAAACCAGGCAACAAGCCGAACTGGGTTTGACCGTCTGAGTGCAGCCATTTCCCGAGTTCACAACTGTAGTCTTGGGCGATGGTGGCGGTGTCGAGTTGTTGTTGGTTGATGATCGCCGCCAGCAGAATGGTTTTCCACTCATGGTGGATGGCAATGGCGAGATGAAGGTCCATGAACGACTCTTGTGAAGTTGAATTAAAGTCAGACGTTGCGCTTTGTCTGAACTATATCGGCATACGTCCTGGTTGAGTTGCATCGGCGCTGCGGAATCGGTATTTTGACCGCCCTGCTTCGCGCTAACAAGAGCGGCCGACGGCCACTGTTTATGGCGCACAATCACACGTTTAGTTACAACTTTTGTCTAATTAGAACGCTATGAAACTCCGCAAGTTGATGATGGCCTTGGGCTTGACTGCCGCCAGCGTGGTCGCTCAGGCTGCCGGTACCTTGATTTATTGCTCCGAGGCCAGTCCCGAGGGTTTCGATTCTGCGCAGTACACCGGCGGCACCACGTTTGATGCGTCGGGTCATGCCTTGTTCAATCGATTGGTCGCGTTCAAAAAAGGCAGTACCGAGATTGAGCCCAGTCTGGCCACAGCCTGGACCATTTCTGCCGATGGCTTGACCTACACCTTCAAGCTGCGCCCCGGGGTCAAGTTTCACACCACCGATGCGTACAAGCCAACGCGTGATTTCAATGCTGACGATGTGATTTTCACCTTCGGCCGCATGTCGAACAAAAATCATCCCTTCAATCAAGCCTACCCTGCCGGCTTTCCTTTTGCGTCGGATACCGGGATTGATACCAACATTTCGGCCATTACAAAAACCGATCCCCTGACGGTCGTTTTTCAGTTGAAGAAACCCGATGTCGACATGCTGGCCAAAATCGGCTTACCTTTCGCCTCTGTGCTGTCAGCTGAATATGCTGACATGCTGCTGGCCACCGGTCAAGCCGCCAGCATCAACCAACGCCCGATTGGCACCGGCCCCTTCGTGCTCAAGCGCTACCAGAAAGACTCGCAAATTCGTTATGCCAAGTTTGCCCAGTACTGGAATGCCAAGAATGTGCTGATCGACAACCTGGTGTTCGCCATCACCACCGATGCCTCGGTGCGCGTGCAAAAACTCAAGGCCGGCGAGTGCCACATCATGTCCCAGCCCAAGCCGCAAGACATTGCCGGTCTGCGTGCTGACCCGGCCCTGAAGATGGATTCAGCGCCCGGTTTTAATGTCGGTTATTTGGGCTACAACACAGAAAAAACACAGACCTCCAAGCTCGAAGTGCGCCAAGCCTTGGACATGGCGATCAACCGCAAAGCCATCATTGATGCGGTCTACCAAGGCCAGGGCCAAGAAGCGGCCAACCCCTTTCCCGCCTCGCTCTGGTCGTACAACCGCAGCCTGAAAAATGCAGTCTACAGCCCGGAAAAAGCCAAAGAATTGCTGACAAAAGCGGGCTACCCCGATGGCTTCGAGATCACGCTGTGGGCCATGCCGGTGCAGCGCCCCTACAACCCCAATGCCAAGTTGATGGCCGAGATGATTCAGGCCGACTGGGCCAAGATTGGCGTCAAGGCCAAGATCACCCAATACGAATGGGGCGAGTACCTCAAGCGCTTGAAGGCCGGCGAGCATGACACAGCCTTGTTCGGCTGGGTTGGTGACTACGCCAGCCCGGACAACTTCCTGGGCGTATTGCTCACCTGCGAAGCGGTCGGTGGCTCCAACTTCGCGCGTTACTGCAGCAAAGAGTTTGATGCCTCGGTACTCAAGGCCCGCAACAGCACCGATCTGAAAGAACGCACCGCCCTCTACATGAAAGCCCAAACTGTATTCAAGCGCGATTTGCCTTGGACCACGATTGCACACTCCACCGTCAACCAGCCCATGCGCAAAGAGCTTAACGGGTTCAAGATCAGCCCGTTTGGCGATTACAACTTTGAAGGTGTGAGCGTCAAGTAAGGACGCGAGCACATTGTTTGTGACCCATTGGCGATGGCCGTTGTGAGGGCGGGGCAAGCGATGCGATCGGAGCCCTGCTTGCTCTGTTTTTTAAGGCTTGATTGATGCTTGCATTTATTCTCAAGCGCCTGGGTGTTCTGATCCCCACTTTTTTTGGTATCACGCTGCTCACCTTTTCGCTCATCCGCCTGATTCCGGGTGATCCGGTCGAGGTGATGATGGGCGAGCGCACGCTGAACCCGGCGGCCCACGCTGCTGCGCTCAAGCGTCTCGGGCTGGACCAGCCCTTGCCGCTGCAGTACTTTCATTACCTTGATCAACTGGTGCACGGTGACTTGGGCGCGTCTCTCAAAACCCAGGCGACGGTGTGGAGCGAGTTCAAGGTGCTGTTTCCAGCCACGCTGGAGCTGGCTATTGTGGCGATGATTTTTGCGCTGGTGGTTGGCGTGGTGGCAGGCGTGGTGGCTGCCGTCAAGCGCGGTACGCTGGCCGACCACGGTGTGATGACCATGGCGCTGACCGGCTACTCCATGCCGATTTTCTGGTGGGGCTTGTTGCTGATTCTGGTGTTCTCGGTCGGCTTGGGCTGGACGCCAGTGTCGGGGCGTTTGAGCCTGATATTTGACGTGCCACCGCACACCGGTTTCATGCTGATTGACGCCTGGCGCGCCGAACTGGCGGACCCGGAGGTCAATCAGGGCGCTTGGTGGGATGCTGTGCGCCACCTGATCCTGCCCGCCATTGTGCTGGGCACCATTCCGCTGGCGGTGATTGCGCGCATGACGCGCTCCAGCATGCTCGAAGTGCTGCGTGAAGACTATGTGCGCACCGCTCGGGCCAAAGGCCTGTCGCCCGCCCGCGTGGTGTTTGTGCATGGCTTGCGCAATGCACTGATCCCGGTGCTGACGGTGATTGGCATGCAGGTCGGCACCCTGATGGGCGGCGCGGTGCTGACCGAAACCATTTTTTCGTGGCCCGGCGTTGGTAAATGGCTGATTGACGCCATTGGCCGGCGTGATTACCCGGTGGTCCAAAACGGTATTTTGCTGGTGGCCATTCTGGTGATCATGAGCAATTTTCTGGTGGATATTTTGTATGCCGTGGCCAACCCCCGCATTCGGCACCACGGCTAGGCAGGGACACTAAAACGATGCATGACCATCAAACAAGTCCCGGTGAGCAGACGGTGGCTGCGGAACGGGCCGCGGTGCTGTCTTACCCGGCTCCACTGGCCGAATTTTGGCTGGGATTTTCCAAAAACAAAGGCGCGGTGGTGGGGCTGGGCTTCATGCTGCTGGTGGCACTGCTAGCCATTTTTGCCCCTTGGGTCGCGCCGCATAGCCCAATTGAACAGTACCGCGACCACTTCTTGCAGCCACCGGTCTGGTCCGGCGGTACGGCGCAGTTTTTGTTTGGCACTGATGAGTTGGGTCGGGATATTTTGTCGCGTCTGATTCACGGCGCCCGTTTGTCCTTGCTGGTGGGCCTGGTATCGGTGTTGCTGGCCATGGTGCCGGGTGTCACTTTAGGGTTGGTGGCCGCTTTCTCCGGCAAGGTGGTTGACGGCCTCATCATGCGTCTGATGGACATCATGATGGCCTTGTCTGCGCTGTTGCTGGCCGTGGCCATCATCGCCATTTTGGGGCCCGGTTTGACCAACGCCATGATGGCCATTGCCCTGGTATCGCTGCCCGCCTATGTGCGGCTATCACGCGCTTCAGCCATGACCGAGCTGAGCCGCGACTACGTCACAGCGGCCCGTTTGTGCGGCGCAGGCCCGTTGCGCTTGATGTTTGTCACCGTGCTGCCCAACTGCATGGCGCCGCTGATTGTTCATGCCACTCTGAGTTTTTCAGCCGCCATTCTTGAAATATCGGCCTTGGGTTTTCTGGGCTTGGGCGTGCAGCCGCCACTGCCCGAGTGGGGCACCATGCTGGCGTCAGCGCGTGACTACATCGAGAGCGCCTGGTGGGTGGTGACTTTGCCGGGCCTGACCATTTTGCTGTCGGTGCTGGCCATCAACCTGATGGGGGACGGTTTGCGTGACGCCCTCGACCCTAAATTGAAGACCGCGTCTTGATCAGACGCTGCGAGAACCGATGATGAGTCTTCTTGAAATACGCCATTTAAACGTCGAGTTTGGCCCCGTGGGCCGCGCCTTTCGGGCGGTCGATGGGCTGGACCTGAACGTGAATGCGGGGGAGATTTTGGGCCTGGTGGGCGAGTCCGGCTCCGGAAAATCCGTCGCCATGATGGCCCTGATGGGTTTATTGCAGGGCCAGGGCCGTGTGACGGCTGACCAGTTGCAGTTTGACGGCAAGGACCTGCTGCGCATCTCCGACGCGCAACGCCGAAAGATGCTGGGCAAAGACATGGCCATGATTTTTCAGGACCCCATGACCGCGCTCAACCCGAGTTTTACCGTCGGCTTCCAACTTATGGAGGTGCTCACAGCGCACTTGGGTTTGCGCGGCGCCGCCGCCCGGGACCGGGCCGTAGAGTTGCTTGAGATGGTGGAGATACCGGGTGCCAAGGGTCGCCTGAATCACTATCCACATCAGTTTTCTGGTGGCATGAGCCAGCGCGTGATGATCGCCATCGCCATCGCCTGCAACCCCAAATTGTTGATTGCCGATGAGCCCACCACCGCCTTGGATGTGACCATTCAGGCGCAGATCATGGACTTGCTGGTGAGCCTGCAAAAAGCCCAGGGCATGGCCCTGATCATGATCACCCACGACCTGGCCGTGGTCGCCGAAGTGGCGCAGCGCGTGGCCGTCATGTATGCCGGCCAGGTGGTAGAGCAGGGTGCTGTCGACACCTTGTTTTCGACACCCGCTCACCCTTACACCCACGCCCTGCTGCAAGCTGTGCCTGAGCGCAGCCGCGGAGCCCGGCGCTTGAATACGCTGGGCGGCATGGTGCCGGGCCAGCATGACCGGCCACAAGGTTGTCTGCTGGAGCCGCGTTGTCCTTCGCGGCAAGAAAAATGCCGCACCCAGCTGCCCTTGCTGACCGGCGCCGGTGCCGCGCAGGTCCGGTGTTTTTATCCGATGGATGTGGGGGCCAGCGTATGAGCGACGTAGTTATGCAGGCTGATAACCTGACGCGTCATTACACCGTGTCGCAAGGTTTTTTTCGGCCCAAGATGATGGTCAAGGCCTTGAATGGCGTTTCCTTTGCGTTGGAGGCTGGCAAAACACTGGCCGTGGTGGGGGAGTCGGGCTGCGGAAAAAGCACGCTGGCACGCCAGTTGACGCTGGTGGAGCCGCCCACGGGCGGTGCTTTGTCGCTCGCCGGTGAGTGGGTCAACCCGAACGATACGGGACAGCGTCAGCGCTTGCGTAGCAGCGTGCAAATGGTGTTTCAAAACCCCTATGCCTCGCTCAACCCCCGGCAAAAAATTGAGGCGCAGCTGGCCGAGCCCTTGTTGCTTAACACCCCCATGACGGCTGCGCAACGGGCCGATGCCGTCGCCCGCATCATGCAACGTGTGGGCTTGCGGCCTGAATACCGGCACCGTTACCCGCACATGTTCTCCGGCGGACAGCGCCAGCGCATTGCGATTGCGCGGGCCATGATGTTGCAACCCAAGGTGCTGGTGGCCGACGAGCCGACCTCGGCGCTGGACGTGTCGATTCAAGCGCAGGTGCTCAACTTGTTCATGGATTTGCAGGAAGCGTTCAACACCGCTTATGTCTTCGTGTCACACAACCTGGCGGTGGTCGAGCATGTCGCCCATGACGTGATGGTGATGTACCTGGGTCGGGTGGTCGAGACCGGGCCTAAAGCCATCATTTTTGCCCAGCCGATGCACCCGTACACGCAGGCGCTGCTGTCAGCCACGCCGTCGATTGACCCGCATCAGCGGCGCAAAAAAATTAAGCTGGTGGGCGAGTTGCCCAGCCCCATGAACCCGCCCACGGGCTGCGCCTTTCACACGCGCTGCCCGTATGCTGATCAGCGTTGTGCAGTGGACGAACCGGCCTTGCGCCTGCTGGAAGGGCGACAAGTCGCGTGCCACCATGCAGAGACTTTGTCTGTGACTGCCTGACGCTTGCAGAACGGCTATCCGGGGTTTTGTCTTGCCAATGGTCGTCTGGATTTAACGTCTTTTACAACGAAAAAAGCCGACTCACGTCGGCTTTTTTGCATTCAGCGAAGGCTGATTATTTGAGGTGCTTGCCGATCAGGCCAGCCATCTCGAACCTCGACACTTGCATTTTGCC
>CAJAFJ010000694.1 GCA_903938955.1 uncultured beta proteobacterium
CCTTCGGCCGTGAAATTGGTGGCTAATATCACTTCTTGCACGATGCCGTCGCAGGCCCGGTCAAACAGTTTTTTGAGGCCGATGTCTTTGGGACCAATACCGTCGAGCGGGCTGAGTTTGCCCATCAACACAAAGTACAGGCCTTTATAGGCGCCGGTCCGCTCCACCGCAGACTGATCAGCGGGCGTTTCGACCACACACAACTTGGAGCCATCCCGGCGGGTGTCCAGGCAGGTGGCGCAAATCTCGGCTTGGGTAAAAGTGTGACAACGTTCGCAATGCAGCACATGGCTGGCGGCATCACTCAACGCGCGAGACAAAGTCAGCGCGCCATCACGGTCATGCTGCATCAGGTGAAACGCCATTCGCTGGGCTGACTTCACCCCCACGCCCGGCAGGCGCCGCAAAGCCTGGATCAGGACGTCAAGGGCATTGGTGGTCGCCACGACTAGACCGCCTGCGCGGTGACGCGGGCCGCGCTATCGCGCATCAGAATGGGAATTTCATGCCACCGGGCAGGCCTGGCATACCAGCCGTGAGCTTGCCCATTTTCTCGGTAGATGTTTCTTCGGCTTTGCGCACAGCGGCATTGAAGGCTGCGGCCACCAGGTCTTCAAGCATGTCTTTGTCTTCAGCCAGCAAGCTGGGGTCGATGGTGATGCGGCGCACGTCGTGCTTGCAGGTCATGGTGACTTTGACCAGTCCGGCACCGGACTCGCCCGTCACTTCAACATTGCCCAGTTCGTCCTGCGCTTTTTTCATGTTGTCCTGCATGGCCTGGGCTTGTTTCATGAGACCGGCGAGTTGACCTTTATTGAACATGGGATTTCCTTAAGTTGGTAATAAATAAAACAGTTTGAATGGGGGTGGCGGGCAGCCGTCGGCGCGGTGTGCACCCATCAGCTTGGTTTGATGCTGCCGGGCACGATTTTCGCCCCAAAATCCCGCATGATGGTTTGCACAAACGGGTTGTCAAAAATGACTTGTTCCGCCAACAGTTGTCGCTCGGCCGCAGCGGCCGCATTGCGTCGCGCCGGGCAATCGGTGACGCGGCCGACTTCAACCGCCAGCTTCACGCTGAAGCCAGCTGTTTGCAATGCCGTCGTGAGCCGGTCACGGGTGCCGGGCTGATTGAGCGACTCGCGCTCGACCCGCAAAATCCACTGATCGGTGTCACGCGCTACCAATTGCGACTGCAAAGCCAGTTCACGCACCAAGGCGCTGATCGCCTCCGCCGCGATGAGTTGCTGCACCGTCGCATACCAAAAATCGCCCTCATCCGTGGGGATCAAGACGGCAGCGGCAGACTGGCCTGCTGCCGCCTCGGTGCGTGAATCCGCTTGAATACGCACCGGAATAGCGCTGATGTTCGTCGTGCTCTGCGCCACGTCAACGGGTGATTGGGGCTGATGTGCGACTTGAATTGGCGCCTGACCCTCCGCCATCGGCCGGGTGACGACGTGCAGTCGTTGACCAGGCGGCAGTTCTGATACCTGCGCGGCACTTGCTGGAGGAGTTGCGGCCGATGCGGTAGCAATCGGCGCAACTTGTTGGGATGGCACTGGCAGCGTCGGGGCCGTTTCAGCGACTTGATGAATGGCTACTGGCACTAACGCTACAGCGGGTAATGCCTGATCTGGCTCGTTTTCCCAAGGGAGTGGCCGTGCTGGGCGGAGTGGCGCCGGTTCTACGGCAACATTTGCGGGTATTGAAACAGGGGTTGAGAGAGGCGCTTGCGGTGTCGGTACTGGTGTTGCCACCGGTGGGGCAAGCAACACCTCAGGTGGTGCAGAAGCGGGCGCAGACTGAATCCCGCTCCTGACGGGGCTTGCCACAAGCTGTGGCAGCGCCATGGGCACTTTATTCAGAGTTTTTTTTTCAGCCCGTGCTGATTGATCGCCTTGGGGTTTGAAGGCCAGTAAGCGCAACAGCACCATGGTCAACGCGGCATACTCATCCGGTGCCAACCCCAACTCACCCCGCCCGTGCAGGCAGATGCTGTACAGCAACTGGGTTTCGTCTGCGGGCATTAATGCAGCCAGACGGCGCATGTCAGCTGCTTCGGGATCGGTCTCATCCACCTCGGTGGCGGCACTGGGTACCGCCTGCAACACGGCCATGCGCTGCAGCACTGCGCTCATTTCTTCGAGTGTGGAGCCGGCACTCAGGCCATTGAGGCGCAAGACTTCTGAGGTCTCAACCACTGTTTTTCCATCGCCATGCGCGAGGGCTTCGAGCAAACGAAACACATAGGAGCGATCAACGCTGCCCAGCATCAGTCGCACGGTCGCTTCTTGTAGCTGGCCTGAGCCAAAGGCAATTGCCTGATCGGTGAGGCTCAAGGCATCCCGCATGGAGCCGCGCGCAGCCCGCGCCACCAAACGCAGTGACTGCACATCGGCTGGCACGTCTTCAATTTGCAATACTTTGTGCAGGTGCTCGCGGATGGTTTCCGGTGCCATCGGGCGCAGATTGAACTGCAAGCAGCGTGACAAAACGGTGACCGGTACTTTTTGCGGGTCGGTCGTGGCCAGCACAAACTTCAAATACTCAGGCGGCTCTTCCAGCGTCTTCAACATGGCGTTGAACGCCGTGTTGGTCAACATGTGAACCTCGTCAATCATGAAGACTTTGAAACGCCCCTGTACCGGTTTGTAAACCGCCTGCTCCAACAGGGCCTGCACCTCGTCAACGCCCCGGTTGGAGGCGGCGTCAAGCTCGGTGTAATCCACAAATCGGCCCGAGTCGATATCGGTACACGCTTGACAGACGCCACACGGTGTTGCCGTAATGCCGCCCTGCCCGTCCACTCCCTGGCAATTGAGCGACTTGGCCAAAATGCGCGATACCGTAGTTTTCCCAACCCCCCGGGTACCGGTGAACAGGTAAGCATGATGCAAACGTTGCGTCGTCAGCGCGTTGGTGAGTGCCTGCACGACGTGGTCTTGCCCCACCATTTCGGTGAAGTTGCGGGGGCGATACTTGCGGGCGAGCACGAGATAGGACATGGGGGCAGATTCTAAAGGCTGGGACTCAGGGCTATTTTCATAAATGAACACCGTGGCCAGGGTCTGGATGAAGACTTCTGTATGTCGCGCACCGTGCCTTGGGTGAAAAAGGCCAGCAATGCAATTACAATAAAGGCTGACGGGCCTTCCCGCATGGTGAAGCGGCCAACCGGGTCAGGTGGGGAACCAAGCAG
>CAJAFJ010000695.1 GCA_903938955.1 uncultured beta proteobacterium
CAGGTCCTGGTGCGGCGAAAAGGTGTCGTAAGGCAGGGTTTCCCAGTCCGGGAACAGCACGCAGCGCAGGTCGGGGGCGAAAAAGGCAATCTCATCCAGCAGGCGCTGGGCATCGGCGGCGTTGGCGGTGACGATGGCCGTGATTTTGCCGTTGGCTTTTTCTCGTAGACCCAGTTGGGCTAACAGCAAGGCGTCGGCCGAGCCGACCGGGCGGGGCAGGGTGTAGCGTTTGCCAGGGTGCAGTTTGGGTAAATCCATGAGTCGCCTGATACCTTTTCACAACGCAGGCCGGTGCGTTGATTTCAAAAACACAAATACAAAACACCCCACGCGCAGCGGCGGGGGGTGTTGGATGTCAATCTAATATCTAAAAAAGATTAGCGATGGATTTTAGAATGGCGCCACGCTTATGACCGATCTCACCCCCAATTCCCCTTCCCCCGTCCCCTCTGACGCCCGCTTTTGGGCTGTTATTCCCTGCGCCGGCACCGGCTCGCGCTCGGGTGCCGAGGGCCCCAAACAGTACCAGCCACTGGCCGGCAAACCGCTGGTGGCGCACACGCTGGCGGCTTTTGCCCAGGTGCCTCGCATCACGCAGACCACCGTGGTGGTGGCGGCCGAGGACGATTTTTTGCAGTCCCATGCGGATACCGTGGTGATCGCGGGTTGCGGTGGTCCGACCCGCGCCACCAGCGTCTTCAATGGCCTGGTGTTTTTGCTGGAATGTGGCGCCGCCCCGGAAGACTGGGTGCTGGTACACGACGCGGCACGTTGCCTGATCACGCCCACCCAAATCAACGCCTTGATCGACGCCTGCGAACATGATGCGGTGGGTGGTTTGCTGGCCCTCAAATTGCCCGATACGCTGAAAAGCGAAGTCGCTGGCCGGGTAGCGAGCACGCTGGACCGCAGCGACAAATGGCTGGCCCAGACGCCGCAAATGTTTCGTTTGGGCGCCTTGGTGGAGGCCTTGCAGCAAGCAGGCGACAAGGTCACCGATGAATCCAGCGCCATCGAGATGATGGGGCGGCAACCCCTGCTGGTTGAAGGCAGCGCGCAGAACTTCAAGGTGACCTACCCCGAAGATTTTGCGCTGGCCGAGGCGGTATTAAATTCGCGTAGCCAAAGGAAAACGGCATGAATTTCAGAATTGGTGAAGGGTGGGACGTTCACGCGCTGGTTGAAGGCCGCAAACTCATTTTGGGCGGGGTTGAGGTGCCGTTTCACCTGGGGCTGCTGGGGCATTCGGATGCTGATGTGCTGCTGCACGCCATCACCGACGCGCTCTTGGGCGCCGCCGCTATGGGCGACATTGGCACGCATTTTCCGGACACCGATGCGCGCTTCAAGGGCGCCGATTCGGTGGTGTTGCTGACCGAGACGGCACGTCGCGTGCGTGAAAAAGGCTTCGAGATTGGCAATGTGGACTGCACCGTGATCGCTCAGGCGCCCAAGCTGCTGTCTTACATGCCCAGCATGCGGGCCCAGATTGCGCTGGCGCTGGGGGTGATGATTGACCAGGTCAACGTCAAAGCCAAGACCGCTGAAAAAATGGGCCCGGTCGGCCTGGGTCAGGCGATGGAGGCCCGGGCCGTGGCGCTGCTGTATAAAAAATAGGGCTTATGCGGCGGCTGCGGCGCAGCCCCAGTTAACTAGATTCGCCCCATCAGCAGCAGTATCAGCAGTATCACCACCACCAGCCCCAGGCCACTACTGGGACCATAGCCCCAGTTCTTGCTGTGCGGCCAGCGTGGGATGACGCCGAGTAGCATCAAAATCAAAACGATCAGTATCAGTGTGACCAAGCTCATGCCGCTCTCCTTGAAGTAAAAAGTTGTCAGTCTGAACGTTGTGACTGAATGCTTTGCAGCTTAGGCCTTGGGCGGCCACCTCACCGTGCGCTGGCGTACAGAACAATGTGGGCGCCGGTTCTACAGTTGATTCATCGACCTGCGGACCTTGTGCCCCAGGCGATGACAAACCAAATCAACTGGAGAATCATCATGTTCATTCGCACCACGCTTGCTGCTGCCATCACCGCTGTTGTCTTGCTCACCGCCACGGGTTGTGCGGTGACCCGAGGCCAGGAAACAGTCGGCGCCTATGTTGACGACACCGCCATCACCACGCGGGTCAAGTCGCGCTTTGTGGAGAGCAAACAAGTCGATGCCTCTTCCATCAGCGTTGAGACGCTCAAAGGCACGGTCATGCTGTCCGGCTTTGCCAAAAGCAATGATGAACGCGCCGCTGCCGAGAACATTGCGCGCGGCGTGAGCGGCGTGATATCTGTCAAGAACGAAGTGGCTGTTCGGCCTTGAAATGACGTGTGGCTAGGGCCGCAGGTTCGTACCAAGACGCCAACAGCGGCCGCGTCGCTGTTGGCGCTTTATCAAAATGAATAACTTCACCAAGTTCATGGGTCGGCAAGGGTTGATTCTTTGGATCGGCCTGAGTGGGTTGGCTGGCTGCGCGACATTGCCCGATCCCCATGTGGTGATTGAGCAAACGGCGGCACAGCCGGCTCAGTTTTCCAATGCAAAAGGGCCGTTGTCGCTGCCAAAAAGTGCAGCGATCCTGGCTGAGTTGAAACGCAAATCAGGCGACATCGATATTCTTGAGCGTCAAGTGCTGCTGGAACAAGCCATCACCGACAGCCCGCTGCTGGTGGGCAACAAAGTCACCTTGTTGCAAGATGGTCGTGAGACTTACGCCGCCATGTTTTCCGCCATGCGGGGCGCCAAAGACCACGTCAACCTGGAGTCGTACATTTTTGACGACGATGACATTGGCCAGCAGTTTTCAGACTTGCTGATGGAGCTGCGGGGCAGGGGCGGTCAGGTCAATGTGATTTACGACAGCGTGGGCGGCCTTGGCACGCCTGCGGCGTTTTTTGATCGCCTGAAACAAAGCGGTGTTCAGGTGCTGGAGTTCAACCCGGTCAATCCGCTGGCTGCCCGCGTGCCCTGGAAGATCAACCACCGTGACCACCGTAAATTGTTGGTGGTTGACGGCGCAACGGCTTTTGTTGGCGGCATCAACATCAGCAGTGTGTATTCATCGGGGTCGATTCTCAAGCGCAGTCGAAAAACAAAACCCGCCTCAGAGGAGTGGCGTGATACGCACCTCAAAATCGAAGGGCCGGTGGTTGAAGAGTTCCAAAAACTCTTCTTGCAAACATGGGACAAGCAAAAGGGCGTTTTGCTCGATGCCAAAAATTATTTCCCGCCACTGCCCGCCACGGGCAGCGACATTGTTCGCGCCATCGGCAGTACGCCGAGCGACCCCTTCAGCCTGATTTATGTCACGCTCATGTCGGCCATTGGCAATGCGGAAAAGACCATTTATGTAACCAACGCGTATTTCGTGCCAGACCCCCAGTTGTTGCAGGCCCTGGTCGATGCAGCGCAGCGTGGGGTCGATGTCAAACTGCTTTTGCCAAGCCGCTCCGACTCCGCCCTGGTTTTCAATGCCGGGCGTGCGCATTACCAGACCTTGCTGGAGGGCGGTGTAAAAATCTATGAGCGCAACGGTGCCGTGCTGCACTCCAAAACCGCCGTCATCGACGGGGTGTGGTCCACCGTGGGGTCGACCAACCTGGACTGGCGCAGTTTCCGGGACAACGACGAGATCAATGCGGTCATTTTGGGCCGCGAATTTGCCCAGCAAATGGGGGTGATGTTCAGCAAAGACCTGGACGCTTCCCGTCAGATTGATTTGCAAGCCTGGAACCAACGCTCTGCCGGGTCACGACTCAAAGAATGGATGGCGCAACTGCTGGGGCGGTTACTTTGAGTTACACCGCTGTGTGCGGCAGCTAACAGTCAAATTGTCGACAAATTACTACGATGAGTTCATTCACTGAACCGTATCGCAGCTTTCTAACCCTTTCATTTCTTTCCAAAGGAACTCACATGAAAAAAACATACCTTGTTGTTAGCAGTCTGGTTTTGGCTGTCGCCTCCATTGGTGCCCAGGCACAAACGAGCCATAAAACCCAGAATGGAACTCACATGTACGCACCGGGCAGTGCTTATGTCGATCTGAGCGCTGGCAAGTCAGATTTTTCTTTAGGCAATGGCATCGCCAATTTCA
>CAJAFJ010000696.1 GCA_903938955.1 uncultured beta proteobacterium
CGCAACCAATTGCGCGCCTTGGGGGGTGCTCACATAGATAAGGGTCTCGGCACCCAAGGCCTCGACCAAGTCGACCGTGCCTTGCACGATGCCCTGCCCGGGTGGGCACAGGGTGATGTTTTCCGGGCGCAAGCCCACCGTGCCACCCGCAGGTATTGGCAGACCGCAAACGCCCTGCAGCTCCGGCAGCTGGGCCGCGGCAACCATGTTCATTTGCGGCGTGCCGATGAACTGCGCCACAAACTGGTTGGCGGGTCGGTCATACAGTTCCAGCGGGGTGCCCACTTGTTCGATCTGGCCGTCCCGCAAAACCACCACCCGGTCGGCCAGCGTCATGGCTTCCACCTGGTCATGCGTGACGTAGATCGTGGTAGCACCCAGGTCGCGGTGGAGCTTGGCGATCTCGATACGGGTTTGGCCACGCAGCGCAGCGTCCAGATTGGACAGTGGCTCGTCAAACAAAAACACCTTGGGCGCGCGCACGATGGCGCGGCCAATGGCCACGCGCTGGCGCTGGCCACCGGAGAGTTCTTTGGGCGTGCGCTCCAGGTACTGCGTCAGGTTCAAAATTTTGGCAGCGCGGCCTACTTTGTCCTGGATCACAGCGGGGTCGACCTTGGCGAGCTTGAGCGCAAAGCTCATGTTCTCGAACACACTCATGTGCGGGTACAGCGCGTAGCTTTGGAACACCATGGCCAGGTCGCGTTTGCTCGACGCCAGGTGGGTGATGTCGCGGCCATCCAGGCGCAGCGCGCCGCCGTCGATGTTTTCCAGGCCGGCAATCAGGCGCAACAGCGTGGACTTGCCGCAGCCCGAGGGGCCGACAAACACCACGAATTCGCCTTGCTGGATGTCCAGGTCAATGCCTTTGATGACGCGGTGGTCACCAAACAGTTTTTCAATGCCTTGCAGTTTGAGGTAAGCCATGAAGGGGTCTCCGATTTTGATTTTGTGAGGGTGACGCGTTTACTTGACCGCGCCAAAGGTCAGGCCCTGCACCAGTTGCTTCTGGCTGAACCAGCCGAAGACCACGATGGGGGCAATCGCCATGAAGGAAGCGGCCGACAGCTTGGCCCAGAACAGGCCCTCGGGGCTGGAGTAGCTGGCAATCAGCGTGGCCAGCGTGCCGGCTTTGGCAGCGCTCAGGTTGAGCGACCAGAAGGCTTCGTTCCAGCTCAGCACCAGGCACAGCAGCCCGGTGGAGGCCAGGCCGCCCATGGTCAGCGGCAGCAGCACCATGCGGAACTCCTGCCACAGCGTGGCGCCGTCCATGCGCGAGGCTTCCAGACTCTCATGGGGAATATCCTTCAGGTAGGAGTACAACATCCACACCATGATGGGCAGATTGGAGAGCGTGAACACAATCACCAGTGCGGTGCGCGAGTCGAGCAGGCCGGCGGTTTGGGCCAGCACGTAGATCGGCACCAGCGCGCCCACGGCAGGCATCATCTTGGTGGAGAGCATCCACATCAAAATGTCCTTGGTGTACTTGCCCTTGAAGAAGGCCATGGAGTAAGCCGCGGGGAACGCTAGCATCAGCCCCAGCACGGTGGACAGCACGCTGGTGATGAGCGAGTTTTGCGCATACAGCATGTAGTCGCTGCGCTCCTGCACGATCTCAAAGTTTTCCAGCGTGGGCGTGAACAGCAGCAGCGGTGGCACTGAGATCGCTTGCAGCTCGGTCTTGAATGAGGTCAGCACCAGCCAGCCCAGCGGAAAAAACAGCACCAGGGTGACGCCCCAGGCGGTCAGGGTGCGCAGCAAATACTTCAGCAGATTGAGTTTGGAGTGGTTCATGGGTTTGCTCACTTGTCCAGGTTTTTACCAACCATGCGGATCAGGAAAATGGCCGCAATATTGGCCAGCACCACCGCAAACAGCGCACCGGCCGAGGCCACGCCCGCATCAAAATTCAGCAGCGCCTGCTTGAAGATCAGGAACGCCACGTTGGTGCTGGCATCGCCCGGCCCACCGCCGGTGGTGGTGTAAATCTCGGCAAACACGCTGAGCAAAAAGATCATTTCGATCATCACCACCACGGCCACCGAGCGGCCCAGGTGCGGGATGTAGAGGTAGCGCAGTTGCTGCAGGTAGTTGGCGCCGTCCATGCGCGAGGCCTCCAGCTGCTCGCGGTCCATGCTTTGCAGCGCGGTGATGAAAATCAGCGTGGCAAACGGCAACCATTGCCACGACACGATGATGATCACACTGAGCAGCGGCCAGTCGGTCAGCCAGTCCACCGGCGTGGCGCCAAAGAACAGCCAGACCTGCGCCAGTACGCCGTAGATCGGATTCATCATCATGTGCTTCCACAGCAGGGCGTTGACCGTGGGCATGACGAAAAAGGGCGAGATCAGCAGAATGCGCACCAGGCCCCGGCCAGGGAACGGCGCGTCAATCAGCAGCGCCAGCAGAATGCCGCCAATGACCGTGATCAGGATCGTGCTGCAGACCAGCAACAGGGTGTTGATGACCGACGCGCTGAAGGACGGGTCGGTCAAAAAGTATTCAAAATTTTCCAGGCCGATAAAACCGGTCTGGTCAGGCTGCAGCAGGTTGTAGCGGATGAGCGAAAAATAAAGCGTCATCACCAGCGGCACGATCATCCACAGGAAGAGCGTGAGCATCGCGGGCGCCAGCAAGACGCGGGGAAGAAGTCGTTTCATGGAATAGCCTCTGGGAAAAATGGCGCGCAGGAGAGTCCCCGCGCGCCAGCCATCAAACCGGCCGCCGGGGCGGCCGTTGTGCTTACTTGTAGTAGCCGGCCTTTTTCATTTCACGTTCAGCGGCGACCTGGGAGGCCTTCAAGGCCGCGTCCACGGTGGATTTGCCCGCCAAGGCGGCACTCATCTGTTGGCCCACGGTGGTGCCAATGGCCTGGAACTCGGGGATGGCGGCAAACTGCACGCCGACATACGGGCTCTTGGACAAGGTGCTGTCTGCGGGGTTGGCGCTGTCAATGGCGGCTTTCTCGGCGGCGGCAAACTTGGCCACTTTCAGGAACTCGGCATTGGTGTAGGTGCTCTTGCGGGTGCCGGTAGGGATGTTGCCCCAGCCCACTTCCTTGCCGATCAGGTTGATGTACTCCTTGCTGGTGGCCCAGGTCACGAACTTGGTGGCGGCTTCCACTTTTTGTGAGCCGGCCGGAATCGCCAGCGCCCACGCCCACAGCCAGTTGGCCCCCTTGGCGGTCACGGCGGTTGGCGCTTGTGCAAAGGCAACCTTGTCAGCCACCTTGGACTGCTTGGGGTCGGTGATGAA
>CAJAFJ010000697.1 GCA_903938955.1 uncultured beta proteobacterium
CCAATCTGCCGCCGGACCAGCAGCAGAGGCTCCGCGAGGGCGGAAAGTCATCCAAGCTGCTGGCACCGCAGCCGCCGAACCCCGGGGTATCGGCAATTGGCACAGCGGACCCGACGATCACCGTAGAGAGCCTGCAAAACAACCCCGCCACCGCTACAGAAGCATACAAACGCTAATGCAGACCTCACTCCCGGGCATCCGACGCCGACTGGTGTGCATGCTCTATGAAAGTCTCGTGGTTTTTTCGATTCTGCTGATCGGCTTTCTGCTACCGCAAATTGTCCTGTCAGGCTTTGGACTAGAACTGTCGCCGAAAGCGCTCTGGCTACACGTCCTGATTTTGCTGCTGGTGTATTTTGTCTGGTGCTGGCTCAACGGCGGACAAACGTTACCAATGAAGACATGGAAACTTCGCATCGTTTCCAAGGATGACACGACACCAAGACCGTTGCAGGCCGTCCTGCGCTATCTTGCGGCCTGGCCGAGCATTCTGTTGCTGGGCGTGGGCCTGCTCTGGGCACTGTTCGACAAGGATAAGCAATTCCTGCACGACAGAATAGCCGGGACCAGAATCGTCAGCGTAAATTGATTAGCGACGCTCGACCCACCACAGCATTCCCATCGCCATCATCAGAAACAACGCTGCTGGAGCTGTGGCACTGGCGAGTGGCGGCCAGGCATTGATGACCCCAAGATTCGAAAAAAGGCCATTCAGGGCATAGAAAAGAATGCCCAGCATCACTCCGGCAAAAATCTTCAGGCTGACACCACCAACCCGGTCGTGTGAGTAACCAAAGGGAAGCGCCAAGGCAACCATGACCAGCGCCGTCAAGGGATAGACAAGTTTTTTCCAGAGGGCAATCTGGTAGCGTTCAGCCTTCTGTTTGTTTTCCACCAGATGCCGGGTGTAATTGAAGAGGCCATAGAGCGACATCCGTTCCGGGGCAATGGTCAAAATAGCCAGTAAATCCGGGTTGACCGCAGAATGCCAGTCCATTGCATCGCTGGATTCGACGCGAGACGTATCGGCATCCAGAATGGTCCTCACCACTCCTTTCAATTGCCAGCGATCAGGCAATTGAAAGCTTGCCTCACGCGCCTCAGTCACTGATTCAAGCGTGTTTGCAGTGGTAAATCGGTAGATACGCACATCTTCCAGGGTGGCGTCGGAATTCGCCTTGCGAATATTGATAAAGCTGCGTCCATCCTTGATCCACAAACCACTTTCCAAGCCACTGCGGGCAACAACCTTGCTCAAGGCCTTCGCCTTTATTTCCTGCGCAAGACGTTCACTGAAAGGCACCAAAACCTCACCGAAGACAAAGGTGAGCAATGCAAGCAATGCTGCCGCTCGAAATAGCGTCATCAGCAAATCAGAAGTCGCCAGACCTGAAGCTCGCAACACCGTCAGTTCGGAATGTCTGGCCAAGGAAGACAACGCGTACAAAGACCCAATCAGCGCGGCAATCGGGACAAGCTCGTAGACCAGCCCTGGCAACCCAAGGAATACGAACAATGCTGCCCGCCCGGCTGTATAGTCGGCCCGCCCGACGTTGCGCAGTTCGTCGACAAAATTGAAAAAACTGAACAGAGCCAAAAAGGCCAGCAACACGAGCAACACTGCGGCGAGTACTTCCCGCATCAGGTAGCGCTGATGGGTGTTCGTCTTAAACACACAACCTCCGCTGCCACGGCATGCTTACCGCAATGCGGCGATAGAACAGCACCACCAGCGGCACCAGCATGACGGCGTGAATGGCCCAAACACCGATCCAGAACGAAAGTTTGCCCTGAGCGACCCAGGCCTGGGCGACCCAAAGCAGATTGCTGTAGATGGCGTAGATCAGAACCGCGATCAACATGTTGGCCGACCGACCCGCGCGCGGATTGACATAGGAAAGGGGGATGGCCAACAACGCCAGAATCAGCGCCGATACAGGTATTCCGATAC
>CAJAFJ010000698.1 GCA_903938955.1 uncultured beta proteobacterium
AGTTACCCGGTGTCTGACATCCAGGCGCTGATTGACGCAGGCCAAGCCGCCATGACCGGATGGCAAGCCGCAGGGGTTGAAGGCCGCACAGGGCTGTGCATCGAGATGCTGGACCGCCTGAACGCCCAAAGCTTCGAGATTGCCCACGCGGTGATGATGACCACCGGCCAAGGCTGGATGATGGCGTTTCAGGCGGGATCACCCCACGCCCAGGACCGTGGTCTGGAAGCGGTGACCTACGCCTACCGTGAACAAAAGTTTGTGCCGCCAGAGGCCACTTGGGAAAAGCCCCAAGGCAAAAACCCGCCGCTGGTGATGAAGAAACACTTTGAAATTGTGGGCCGGGGTGTGGCCGTGGTGGTGGGCTGTGGCACCTTCCCCACTTGGAACACTTACCCAGGCCTGTTTGCGGCCCTGGCCACCGGCAACGCGGTGATTGTCAAACCCCATGAAAACGCAATTTTGCCCGCCGCCATCACGGTGCGCACCATTCGCGCGGTGCTGTCTGAGCATGGCATCGACCCCAATCTGGTCACTATGTGTGTCCCCGACCAGCGCGAAACCACCCAAGCCCTGGTGACCCACCCGGCGGTGAAGTCGGTCGATTTCACCGGTGGCAATGTGTTTGGCCAGTGGCTCATTGCGCATTGCCGCCAGGCCCAGGTGTATGCCGAGTTGGCCGGTGTCAACAACATCGTGATCGACTCAACGAGCAGCTACAAAGGCATGCTGCGCAACCTGGCTTTCACCTTGTCGCTGTACTCGGGTCAGATGTGCACCACCTCGCAGGCGCTGTTTGTGCCCGCAGGCGGCATCGACACCGAAGACGGCCACAAGAGTTATGACGAGGTGTGTGCTGACCTAGCCCGCGCCGTGGAGGGCTTCCTGGCCAAACCCGAGGTGGCGTTGGCCGTGTTGGGTGCAGTGCAATCACCCGCCACACTGGAACGCATTGCGCTGGCCAATGGTGGCACGCTGGGCAAGGTGTTGCTGGCTTCCAAAAAGCTCGACAACCCCGAATTCCCCAAGGCCGAAGTGCACACCCCGGTGCTGCTCGCCTGTGACGCGTCAGACGAATCCGCCTACATGGAAGAGCGTTTTGGACCGATCACGTTTGTCGTGAAAGTGGCCGACACCGCGGCCGCCATTGCTTTGTCGGAGCTGGTAATTGCCACCCACGGTGCCCTGACTGCCGGCATCTATTCCACCCGCCCGGAAGTCATTGAAGCCATGACAGCAGCCACCTGGCGTGCCAAGGTAGCGCTGTCCATCAACCTGACCGGCGCCGTGTTTGTGAACCAGTCCGCCGCGTTTTCCGACTACCACGGCACGGGTGGCAACCCGGCTGCCAATGCCTCGTATTCGGACTCGGCCTTTGTGGCGAACCGTTTCCGCGTCGTACAGCGCCGCAGCCACGTTTAAGGCACACCATGACTTACCAGCACATTCTGTTTGACGTGCAGAACAGCGTGGCCCACCTCACGCTCAATCGCCCCGACAAGCTCAACAGCTTCATGGGTGCCATGCACGTCGAGTTGCGCGCCGCGCTCGACACCGTGCAAACCGATCCATCCATCCGTGTGCTGGTGATCACCGGTGCGGGCCGCGCCTTTTGCGCCGGGCAAGACCTGGCCGACCCTGAGATGACGGTGGGCCATTTGCAGCCCGACATTGGTGCCGTGGTGGAGCAACACTACAGGCCACTGATTCTGGCGCTACAAAACCTGCGCGTGCCCACGGTGGCCGCGGTCAATGGCGTTGCTGCTGGTGCAGGTTGCAGCCTGGCGCTGGCCTGTGACCTGGTGATAGCGGCCAAATCTG
>CAJAFJ010000699.1 GCA_903938955.1 uncultured beta proteobacterium
GCCTGGATTCAAAGCTACGAGCGCAACAACGTGCTGGTCGGCCTAAGTTGCGGTCTGCGCGGCAAGGCACAAATTGGCAAGGGCATGTGGGCCATGCCCGATTTGATGAAAAACATGCTGGAGCAAAAAATTGCCCACCCCAAAGCCGGTGCCAACACCGCCTGGGTGCCCAGCCCGACCGGCGCCACCTTGCACGCCCTGCACTACCACCAGGTGCTGGTCAGCGACATCCAGAAAGAACTGGAAAAGATCGACTACAACAAGGAACGCGACACCCTGTTAGGCGGCCTGCTGCAAGTGCCCGTGACTGCCACCCCCAACTGGTCCGCCGTTGAAAAACAGCAAGAGCTGGACAACAACGCGCAAGGCATTCTGGGCTACGTGGTGCGCTGGGTTGACCAGGGTGTGGGCTGCTCCAAGGTGCCCGACATCCACAACATCGGCCTGATGGAAGACCGCGCCACCCTGCGCATCTCCAGCCAGCACATGGCCAACTGGTTGCACCACGGCGTGGTGACCGAAGCGCAAATCAAGGAAACCTTTGAGCGCATGGCTGCGGTGGTCGATGGACAGAATGCGGGTGACCCGTTGTACCAGAAGATGGCGGGCAACTTTGAGACCTCAATGGCGTACAAAGCCGCGTGTGATCTGGTGTTCAAGGGATTGGCGCAGCCTAGCGGTTACACCGAGCCGTTGTTGCACGCTTGGCGCTTGAAAGTGAAGGCGACTGCGGTTTGAGCTTGACTGTTTAACTGACCCCGACCAAGCCCCGTTTGCCTTTGCGCGAACGGGGCTTTTTTATGCTGAACGCGCCCCACAAAAAAGCCCGCTCTGAAGCGGGCTTGCATGGCAACACGAGGCTGCCAACAAGGTTCAATTGACGACAGGGACGCTGTAATCAGCCAGGTTTTTACCGAACTTGATCAACCACAGGCGAGTGGGGCGCTCAGCATCGGAGCCACGGCCGACGCGGGAGGTCGAGCCGGTTGTGCAGGCGCCGCCGGTGAGCACACCGTCAGTTGACGTGCATTTGGTGATGTCGGCACCACTGATTTCCACCCCGGCAGCGTCAAACACGATGTTGCGCAAGCCAAAGTCGTTGTCACTGGTCAGGGCCAGGGTCATCGCATCGACCAGTGCCAGGCCTTCGGCTTTTTCGGCCAGCCAGCCCACCGCATTGAGGTCAAGCAACAGGGTCTTTTTGATCGTCGTGACACCCGAGAAGTCGGCGCTATTGACCGCGGCACCCGCCATGCTGCTCTTTTCCAGGTCGGAGGTCGTGGGGTTGAACGCTGCACCATTGATGTCGGTTGCGCTGCCAATCTCCACCAGCATCAGCCGGTTGAATACCGGGTTGCCTGTGGCGCTGCTGGCACCTTGCTCAATGACGATGAACTTGCCGTTGCCCAGCGACACCATGTCGCCCAGTTTGGCGTTGCCGGTGCGGTTGTCCTTGTAGTCGGCGCAGTTGATCGGGTAGGCATACATCTTCGAGATTTCAGTTGCAGGATCGAACTCGACCCAACGCGTGAACCGGGCGTAACGCTCCACCGTGAAGTCTTTGGTCGGCACCGCACAGTTCGAACCTGCAGGCGCCACATAGGTGCCCGCTGCAGGTGCGCCCACAACGGTCAGATCAGTGAGCGGGCTTTGCAAGAAGCCGTGCAGCTTGCCACTGGCCACATCCAGCGCCAGCCCTTCCATGCCGCGGTTGGCCCGGCGCTTGGCCAGCACCGACGGCAACACGGTGGTGATGTCGCTTGTCGCCGTGACGGCCGAACCCGTGGGAATGGATGGACCATACTTCTTGAGGATGATGCCGCTCACCGGGTCGATCTTGAAGATAAAGGGACCGTATTCATCCGAGGTCCACAGCGCATTGCGCGCGGTGTCCACCACCAGCGACTCGGGGTCCAATCCGTTGGTGCTGAAGGTGGTGGCAGTGCTGGCTTCATACTTCAGGTTGTCGGTCAGCGGGGTCTCACCCGACGCGCCCAACTGGTTCAGCCCTGCAGGCAGTCCGCTGGTTTTGAGTGTGCTGCTCACGCGAATCGGCAGGCTTGACTTGAGCACGGCCCCGACTTTGCTAACGGTGACCACGCCAATAGCTGGCGCAAAGCTGGGTGCCGGAAATAACTTGGCATCACAATTGCCATCCTTTCGGGTGTAGCACAGGGTTTTATCGATGTTGTTGGGCAACATCGGGCCGTCGCCATTGGGGCCCCGGTCGGTGATGGCGTAAAACTCCAGCGTGCCATCGACCTGCTTGCTCTTGAATGCCAGACCCGAGCCGTAGGCGGGCAAAAAACCGTCAGGAAAATCATTCTTGATGGCCTGCACCGTGCCTTCGTAAGGAATGTAGAACGATTTGTCAGCCTGTAGCGCCATGCGTGTGATGGTGGCGGTGACCGTGCCAAAGCTATTGGTTTGCGAGACCAACTCGCCGACCGGCGTGCCAACTTTGGAGGCCAGCGTGTCCTCAAAGTGCTCCTGCACCAGCGTGCGTTTGACGTCATCGACGGTGCGGTCTTTGTAGGCCGTGGACAAGGTGCTCAGAGCAGTCGTGAGCGCGGTATTGAAGTCGCTCGCTGTCAGGCTGAAGTCCATGGTGCTGCTGGCGAGTGCGGTTTTAACTTCAGCGGTGAGCTTGATACCGTTGGAGGGGTCACCGTCCTCGTCCAGCGATTGCAGTGTCAGCAAACGGTTCACCACCTTGTCGGCTTTGATGTCGGTGCCGCCTGCCAGCGTCAGGGGGGTGATGACGGCGCCGCAAGGTGCCGAGCCCAGCACGACCCCGCCCACGGAGAAGGTCACCGTTTCACCGCTGTTGCAGGTGAACTCGCCTTTGGCGTTGGTGGCCTTCTTGGCTGCAGTGCCTGCGGCGTAGTCCAGATTCTCGACGGCGGCGTCAAGAAACACGCCAGTGGTGGCACCTGGCGCTGTGGAGCCACCGCCGCAAGCCGACATCAGGGCGCCGGCTGCCATGGCAGCCAGCAGGGGGGTATGCAGAAATTTTTTCATCGCTACTTTCAGTTGACTGCCCCACAACGTTGCATGGCACGCGCGCATCGCGTGCTGGCGCCGGGGCGACTGTTAGTAGAGTGGTCAACTGTGACGAGCTTGTGACATGAGCCCTATTTCATACGAATCTGGCGATTCAGCCCGCATTCCTGACCCCATCGCCCTCACGCACCGCAGCACCTGCACGCACCAAATCAGCCAGCAGTTGCTCCACCCATGGCGCAAATTCGATCGTCGAAAAATGCGCACTATGGAGCATTGCAAAGTACGGTGTGGCAGTGGCCCAGGCCATAAGTTGCTCATGCGGGATGGACTGAAGTTCCAGCAGCTTGAATTTCAGCAGCACTTTGGCGCCGTAGTTGATATGTTTGGCCGGCTGGCTGGCAAAGCCGTCAAGCCGTTGGCGGGCAAACGCGAGCGATGCCTCGACGCCAGCAAATACCGGCCCGTGCCCCGGAATCACCATGCGGGGCGCCAGCGATTCAATCAGGTCCAGGGTTTGCGCCACCTCGTCAAACGCATCCACGCCCTCCAGCTCGGGGAACACCACGCCAAAACCGCGCTCCCACAAGGCGTCGGCGGACACCAGTACGAGCGAGACGGGCTCGAACAAAATCACAGCGTTTGGGTCGTGCCCGGGGGCAGCGTGCACCTGCCAGCTGACACCGCCCAGCCGCAGTTCTGCGCCCGGCACCAGCACGGCGTCAAAGCCAAAGGACGGGCAGGTCTGGCCGGTCGGCGTATAGCTGAGCGCGTCGGGATTCCAGTCTTTCACCTGCGCGGACTGGCCGGGGGGAATGTGGGTCTGCAGCGCCGGGTACGCGGTTTGCAGGGCTGCGTTGCCACCGCAATGGTCGCTGTGCAAATGGGTGTTGAGCAGCAGGTCCAGCGGGCGCCCCTGCAAGGCCGACTGGGTGAGAGCGAGCGTTTGCGCCGCGTGCGTGCTGTAGCCGCTGTCAATCAGCGCGGTGGATTCAGGACCACTCAGCAGGATGTTGTTTGACGACAGCCAGCCGCGCTCAAACACAGTAATACCTTCGGGCAAAGTGGGACGATCAGACATGCAGAACACTTTCAATTTCAGTTTCACCAACGACCGGATCGGCCTCAAACAGCAGGTCAATCAAGCGTGATTCACGCACCCGCACGGTCTCCAGAAAAAAGGCGGTGCCGTTGGCCTTGCGACCCATCGCCTCAAAGGTGTCAAAGCCGAGTTCCAGAAAACCTTGCAGCGATTCCATGCCCGCCAGCCGGGCCGGGCCGCGCATCATTTTGAGCATCAGGCGCAGGCCGGGCAGGCGCGTCAGCCGGGCCAGTTCATGGCCCACCGCCATGACGGCGGTCAACTGCGTGTTGCGGTCAGCGCGCTGGTCCACCGCGCGCCAGGCCCGCACGTAGCGCGCCGCCTCGGGCGCATCCGGCTGGGCCAGCCAGTGCTGGGCGGTGGCGAAATCCAGCTCTTCGGTCAGGCGGTGCAACTGGGCTAAAGCGATGGCCGTTTGCACCACCGATTCAGGAAATATCTTGTCCAGCGGACCGGCCATGCGGGCAAACTGGGCGTCGCGCCGGGAGTAGTCTTTGTCGCTGTACAACTCTTGCAGAAAGAACAGGCAGGCGGGCTTGTAGTGGTCCGAGTGCAGCAGGTCGTCGTAGGTGCCAGCAAAGCGGCGGGCCTGCAAGTGCTTGATGTCGCTCACTGCGCGCGCCAGGCCGGGCGTGCTGGCGGCCAGTTGCCGGAGTTGGGCGACCCGGGCCACGGCGTCGCGAATGATGAGGGCTGCGTCCATAGGGTCCCAAGTCTATCGGGATGCGGCCCGGTTGCCCGCGTGATTTGCGCTGGCTACACTTTGCAAAAGCCGAATTTTTTGGCCAAGGAGTCTCACCATGCAAGTCGCCCTGCCCGCCGATCCCGCCCTGTGCCCGCTGTGCGGCCAGGCCAACGAATGCGCCATGGAGGTGGAACACGCCACCGGCGTCAAACAGCCGCCGTGCTGGTGCAGCCAGATCAAGTTTGAGGCGGCGCTACTGTCGCGCATTCCAGAGCATGCGCGCGGCAAGGCCTGCGTCTGCCCGACGTGCGGCCGTACCGAGTCGCCATGAGCTGGATTGACCGCCTGCCACTGGCCTTGCTGATTTTTGTCGCGGCCTGGATGGCGGTAGCGCCCATCACGCCCGAGCCGCACCTGCTTGAAAAACTCCGCCTGCTGAGCCAGGGCCGGCTGACCGTGCCGCTGGATATTTTTGACTTGCTGATGCACACCGCCCCGCTGGTGCTGCTCGGCGTACGGCTGTGGCGCCGCAAGTCGGCCTGACACGGGACACGACCTTCATGTAAAAACCCGGGCGGCTGACGCCTGCGCCAGCACTTGGCCTGCCTGCGGCTCAAGCGTCTCGCACCTTGAATCCCATTCTTTAATTCAATACTTCAACATAAGTTGTATGATTGAAGTATGGAACAAATATCTGCGCTTAAAGTTTTTGAATCGCTCTCGTCCGGCCTCCGGCTGGACATCTACCGCCTGTTGGTGCGCACCGGGCCCGCGGGTCTGGTCGCCGGTGAAATTGCCAGCCTGCTCGACATTCCCCCAACCAATCTGTCATTTCACCTGAAGGCCCTGACCCAGGCGCAACTGGTGTCGGTGGTGCAAGAGGGCCGCTTTCAGCGTTTCCGGGCCAACCTGGCGCTGATGCAGGAACTGATTGCCTATTTAACCGAAGAATGCTGCGCCGGGCACCCCGAGCAGTGTGGCGACCTGTGCGCGCCCGTCGTTTGCTCGTAGGCGGTTTATAGACCGATCACTGCCATCCTGTTTACATCAACTTTTGGTAGAACTCCCCCATGAAAAATATTCAGATTTATGACCCGGCCTTGTGTTGCAGCAGCGGCGTGTGCGGGGTGGAGGTTGATCAGGCGCTGGTTGACTTTTCAGCCGACGTGGACTGGGCGAAGCAAAGCGGCGCCCACGTCGAGCGCTTTAACCTGGCGCAGCAGCCGATGGCGTTTGCCGACAACGCCGTGGTGCGCGGTCTGCTGGAGCGCTCGGGCGAAAGCGCCTTGCCGGTAACGCTGGTGGACGGCGAACTGGCCCTGGCCGGGCGTTACCCCAACCGCGATGAGTTGACGCGCTGGATGGGCGTCGCCACACCGGTGGCACCCACGCCTGCCGCCGGTAGCTGCTGCTCGGGCGGCCGCTGCTGCTGACCCCGGAATCACACCATGAAATTCCTCACCCAGCCGCCGCGTTTTCTGTTCTTTACCGGCAAAGGCGGCGTCGGCAAAACGTCGATTGCCTGCGCCACCGCGATCACGCTGACCGCGCAAGCTAAGCGCGTGCTGCTGGTCAGCACCGACCCGGCGTCCAACGTGGGGCAGGTGTTCGGCATCACGATTGGCAATCAGATCACGCCGGTGGCCAGTGTGCCCAACTTGAGCGCGCTGGAGATCGACCCGCAAGCCGCCGCCCAGGCCTACCGCGACCGCATCGTCGGCCCGGTGCGCGGCAAGCTGCCCGCCAGCGTGGTCAAAGGCATTGAGGAACAACTCTCGGGCGCCTGCACCACCGAGATCGCGGCGTTTGACGAGTTCACTGCGCTGCTGGTGGACTCCGCGCTGACGCAGGACTTTGACCACATCATTTTCGACACCGCGCCCACCGGCCACACCATCCGCATGCTGCAATTGCCCGGCGCGTGGAGCGGTTTTCTGGAGGATGGCAAAGGCGATGCCTCGTGCCTGGGGCCCCTGGCCGGGCTGGACAAACAGCGCACTCAATACAAGGCGGCGGTCGATGCCTTGGCCGACCCGGCCCGCACCCGGCTGGTGCTTGTGGCGCGCGCGCAAGCCTCCACCCTGCGCGAAGCGGCGCGCACGCATGGCGAGCTGGCGGACATCGGCTTGTCCAGACAGTTCCTGGTGATCAATGGCGTGTTCCCGGCTGACGAGGCCGCGCACGACCCGCTGGCCGGGGCCATTTGCCAGCGTGAACAAGCCGCGCTGGCGGCGTTGCCTGAGGTGCTGCAGGCGCTGCCGACCGATCTCATTCCGCTGAAAGCCTTTGATCTGGTGGGGCTCGACGCCTTGCGTCAATTGCTGGGCAGCAGCGCGCCAGTGGCCGCAAGCCTGACGCCTGACATGCGCGACATCGACGCTCCCAGCCTGTCGCAACTGGTGGACGAAATTGCCGCGGATGGCCACGGTCTGGTGATGTTGATGGGCAAGGGCGGCGTCGGCAAAACCACCCTCGCAGCAGCGGCGGCGGTGGCACTGGCGCAGCGTGGTTTTCCGGTGCACCTGACCACCTCCGACCCGGCCGCACATCTGATTGAAACGCTGCACGGCACGCTGGAACATTTAGCCGTCAGCCGCATCGACCCGCATGAGGTCACCGAACGCTACCGCACGCAGGTGCTGGCCAGCAAGGGCGCCAAGCTCGATGCGCAAGGCCGCGCCCTGCTGGAGGAAGACCTGCGCTCGCCCTGCACCGAAGAGATTGCGGTGTTTCAGGCCTTCTCGCGCGTGATCCGCGAAGCCGGGCAAAAGTTTGTCGTGATGGACACCGCGCCCACCGGCCACACGCTCTTGCTGCTGGACGCGACCGGCGCCTACCACCGCGATATTGCGCGCCAGATGGCGGGCACAAATCTGCACTTCACCACGCCCATGATGCAGCTGCAAGACCCGAAGCAAACCAAGGTGCTGCTCGTCACGCTGGCGGAGAAAACGCCGGTGCTCGAAGCTACCCATCTGCAAGCCGACCTGAAGCGCGCGGGCATCACGCCTTGGGCTTGGGTCATCAACAACAGCGTGGCCGCCAGCGCAATCTCGTCGCCCATCACCTCGCCGCTGCTGCGCCAGCGCGCCCACAACGAAGGGCTGGAGATCGCATCGGTGGCGACCCGGCACGCCAGCCGTTACGCCCTGGTGCCCCTGCTGCAAGACGAACCCGTGGGCGTGCCACGGCTGATGCAGCTAGCCCGCCATTCATCCGCCACTTAAATCAACTTCCAGGAAAATCGACATGACTGACAAAACTCTCAACGTCCTGTTTTTGTGCACCCACAATTCAGCGCGCAGCATCCTGGCCGAAGCCATCCTGAACCACATCGGCCGGGGTCGCTTCAAGGCCTTTTCAGCCGGTAGCAGTCCGCGCGACAACCAGCAACCCAACCCGCTGGGTCTGCAGGTATTGCACAACGCGGGCATCTCGATTGACGGCTTGCGCAGCAAAAGCTGGGACGAGTTTGAAAGCGCCCAGGCGCCGCACATGGATTTGGTGATCACCGTGTGCGACAACGCCGCCGGTGAGGCCTGCCCGTATTGGCCCGGCCAGCCCGCCACCGCGCACTGGGGCTACCCCGACCCGTCCGCAGGTGATGGCACTGACGCCCAAAAGCTGGAAGCCTTTCGCCAGACCCTGCACGCCTTGAAACGCCGTCTTGAATTGCTGATCAGCTTACCCACTGACAAACTGGAAAAAACCCTGCTGCAAAACGCGGTCCGCGACCTGGCCAAGGACGCCGCATGAGTGTGAAATTCAATGTCGCCGCCAAGCAGGCGGGCAGCGCGTCGATGAGCGTGTTTGAGCGTTACCTGACGGTCTGGGTATTTTTGTGCATCGTCGTCGGCATCGCGCTGGGGCAACTCGCCCCCGAGGTGTTCCAGGCGATTGGCCGCATGGAGATTGCCAATGTCAACCTGCCGGTCGGCGTGCTGATCTGGGTGATGATCATCCCGATGTTGGTGAAGGTCGATTTTGGCGCGCTGCATGAGGTGCGCAAACACATCAAGGGCATCGGGGTCACGCTGTTTGTCAACTGGCTGGTGAAGCCCTTCACCATGGCGTTTCTGGGTTGGTTGTTCATCCGCCATTGGTTTGCGCCGCTGCTGCCCGCTGACCAGTTGGACAGCTACATTGCCGGGCTGATTTTGCTGGCCGCCGCGCCCTGCACGGCCATGGTGTTTGTGTGGAGCCGACTCACCGGCGGCGACCCGCTGTTTACGCTGTCGCAAGTGGCGTTGAACGACAGCATCATGGTGGTAGCATTTGCGCCGCTGGTGGCCTTCCTGTTGGGCATCTCGGCCATCACCGTGCCGTGGGCCACGCTGCTGATTTCGGTGCTTCTTTACATCGTGATTCCGGTGATCCTGGCGCAGCTGTGGCGTCAATATTTGCGGGGCAAAGGACAGGCCGCATTTGATGCCGCGATGGTGAAGATCGGCCCCTGGTCCATCAGTGCCTTGCTGGCCACACTGGTGCTGCTGTTTGCGTTTCAGGGCGAAGCCATTTTGAAGCAACCGCTGGTGATTGCCTTGCTGGCCGTGCCAATCCTGATTCAGGTGTTGTTCAACTCGGCACTGGCCTACTGGCTCAACCGCGCCGTGGGCGAGAAACACAACATCGCCTGCCCGTCAGCGCTGATCGGCGCCTCCAACTTCTTTGAGCTGGCGGTGGCGGCGGCGATCAGCCTGTTTGGTTTTAACTCGGGTGCCGCGCTGGCCACGGTGGTGGGGGTGTTGATTGAGGTGCCGGTGATGCTGCTGGTGGTGCACATCGTCAACCACTCGAAGGGGTGGTACGAACGGGGTTGATCAGCCTCCGGTCGTCTGCAACGCAGCGCGGGATTTCGTGGCCAACACCCAGCAGGAGAACGACCAGTACGGCAAAGTCCGGGCCTTGGTGCGAATGCCGGGCAATTATTGTATGATGCGCATCATGCGAAAATCACCACCTACTATTCGGACCTCGGCCAAAGAAGCGTCACATGAGCGCATCGTCGGTGCTGCAGCACGCGCCATCCGGCGTAGCGGGTATGACGGCACGGGCGTTGCCGACATCATGAAAGAAGCGGGTCTGACGCATGGCGCTTTTTACGCCCATTTCGCGTCCCGCGAAGCCATGTTGGCCGAGGCGGCAGACCGTGCTGGCGCCGAATCCAACGCTATTGCGGCGAGTGTCATCGCCGCCGCACCGCCGGACCAGTCCTTACGGGCTCTCATTCAGAGCTATCTCTCAAAGGCACACCTGGAAGACATCGAAACAGGGTGTTCGATTTCAGCGCTCGTCTCTGAAATGCCACGGCAATCGCCCGAGGTGCGCCATGCAGCCACGCGCCAAATCAAGGAAATGATTGATCTTGTCGCCCGTCAGTTGCCCGACTGGGGGCAAGCCAGCGCGCATGAGCGCGCGCTTGTGACCGTGGCCACGATGGTGGGCACCTTGATGCTGGCCCGTGCGGTCGATGATTCCGCTTTGTCTGACGCGCTATGCAGCGCAACATTGAAGAGCCTGGCCCCTTGTGAAGCTTGAATCTATTCACAAATGTTTTTTGCTCGCCTAAAAATATGATGGTCATCATATCAAATTTCATGATGACGACAGCCATTGAGTTCTACCCCCACTTTTTGAAAAGAAGAAGCCATGCAAGCATTCATCGTTGATCGTTATGGAAAGAAAGAGCGTTTGCGGGCAGGCGACGTGCCGGAACCGGTGTTGCGCGAGGACGAGGTCCTGGTTCAGGTTCACGCCGCGGGTGTGAACCTGTTGGACTCCAAGATCCGGAGCGGGGAATTCAAGCTCATCCTGCCTTATCGCGCGCCCTTCGTTCTGGGGCACGATGTGGCGGGGGTGGTGGTTCGCGTCGGACCTCGCGTGCGGCAATTCAAACCCGGTGACGAGGTCTATGCCAGGCCCGATGATTTCCGGATCGGCACGTTCGCGGAATTCGTTGCCATCAAAGAGGACTCCCTGGCGATCAAGCCCAAAAACCTCACCATGGTAGAGGCTGCCTCAATGCCGCTGGTGGGGTTGACCGTCTGGCAGGCACTGGTTGAAAAGGCGAAGCTGAAGAAAGGGCAAAAAGTCTTCATCCAGGCTGGCTCCGGTGGTGTGGGCACATTTGCCATCCAACTGGCCAAGCATCTGGGTGCGACCGTGGCGACCACCATCAGCGCGGGCAATGTGGCTTTGGTGAAGAGTCTGGGCGCAGATGTCGTCATTGACTACAAGACTCAGGATTTTGAAAAAATCCTGAGCGGCTACGACGTGGTTCTGAATAGCCAGGATGGCAAGACGCTGGAGAAATCGCTGAATGTGCTCCAACCCGGTGGAGAACTCATCTCCATCTCCGGCCCGCCAGACCCTGAGTTTGCTGAAGAAATCAAGGCCCCCTGGTTGGTGAAACAGGTCATGCGCGTTCTGAGCTTTGGAACCCGGAGAAAAGCAAAACGCCTGAACGTCGACTTCTCGTTCCTGTTTATGAAAGCCAGCGGAAGCCAGTTACGGCAGATCACACCGCTGATCGAATCGGGTGCCATCCGCCCGGTTATCGACAAGGTTTTTCCATTCGCCGCTACCAATGAGGCCTTGGCCTATGTCGAAAGCGGGCGCGCCAAAGGCAAGGTTGTCATCAAGGTCTGCTGAACCAACTGAGCCCCAAACATCCCATTCACTCCACCAAAAAGACAAGCATGTTATTCACACCTCTTACAACGTCCTCCTTGCAACTCGGCCACCGCATCGTCATGGCACCGCTCACGCGCAGCCGGGCGGTGCAGGCCAACACGCCCAATGCGCTGATGGCTGAGTATTACGGTCAGCGCGCCTCTGCGGGCTTGATCATCACCGAGGGCACTTCGCCGTCGCCCAACGGTTTGGGCTACGCCCGCATTCCTGGCTTGTTCAACGAAGCGCAAGTGCGCGGATGGAAGGTGATCACCGATGCGGTGCACGCCAAGGGAGGCAAGATAGTCGTTCAGCTCATGCACACGGGGCGCGTGAGCCATGCCGCAAACCTTCCTGAGGGCGCGCAGGTGCTGGGTCCGATGGCCAGCCTCTGCCCCGGAGAGATGCACACGGATTCGCAGGGCATGCAGCCGCACAGCGTCCCCCGCGCCATGAGCGCAGACGACATGGCCCATGCCGTCGCAGAGTACGCGCAGGCGGCGCGACTGGCCATCGAGGCCGGATTTGATGGCGTTGAACTGCACGCGGCGAACGGCTACCTGATCGAGCAGTTTCTGAACCCCAACGTGAACCAGCGCACCGACGCCTATGGCGGCAGTGCGGAGAACCGCAACCGCTTCGCGCTCGACATCGCGCGTGCGACGGTCGCCGCCATCGGCGCCGAGCGGGTGGGCATTCGTCTGTCGCCGTACGGCGTGTTCAACGGCACCGGGCCCTTCCCGGAGGTGGAGCCGCAGTACCTCGCGCTGACTCAGGAACTGTCGGCGCTGGGTTTGCTTTACATCCACCTGCTGGACCATTCCGCGATGGGCACGCCGCCCGTGCCAGCCGAGTTCAAAACTCAGCTCCGTCAGGCTTTCAAAGGGCTGTTCATCCTGGCGGGTGGCTTTGAGCGGGCCAGCGCGGAAAGTGCGCTGCTTGAGGGTCGCGCCGATCTCATTGCCTTTGGCCGCCCGTTCATTGCCAACCCCGACCTGGTGGAACGTCTGCGCGTCGAGGGGCCGCTGAATGCGCTTGACATGGCCAGCTTTTACACGCCGGACGCCAAGGGCTACACCGACTATCCCAGCCTCGGAGCCTGAGATGACCGATACACACCTCACCGCCCCGACCCGCTTCGTGGAAGTCGATGGCAATAGCTTCGCCTATCGCCGTTGGGGCAACCCGACGACGGGCCAGCCACCATTGTTCTTCCTCCAGCATTTCCGGGGCGGCATGGACCATTGGGACCCGCTCATGACGGACGGTTTGGCCGCCGGGCGCGAGGTGATCCTTTTCAACGGTCGCGGTGTTGCCTCTTCAACAGGCACGCCGCGCACCCGCATTGAAGACATGGCCGATGACGCGGCGACGGTCATACGCGCACTCGGACTTGAAAAGGTTGATGTCCTGGGTTTCTCGCTGGGTGGCTTTCAGGCGCAGGATCTGACGCGGCGCCATCCCGACCTGGTCCGCAAGCTCATGCTGCTGGGCACCGGGCCGCGGGGAGGGAATCCTGATTCAGACCCCGGTGTGCTGGCAGCGGCACCGCGCCCCGTTCCGACCATCGACGATTTCTTGTTCCTTTTCTTCGGCCGTTCCGAGGTCGCGAAACAGGCAGGACGCGACTTCTGGCAACGCCGTCACCAGCGTGTGGATCAAGATCCCCCCAGTTCCCCCGCCGTGATACAGGCCCAGATCGAGGCCAATATGTACTACCTGCCCAAACTGGATTCCCAAGCGCCTTTCGCGCACTTGCACGCCATCCAGCAGCCGACGTTCATCCTGAATGGAGTGAACGACGTGATGATTCCGTCGATCAATTCCTGGCACATGGCCCAGAACATCCCGAATGCCCAGCTATTCATCTATCCGGATGCTGGCCACGCGGCTCAATTCCAGTACCCGCAACGGTTCTTGAAGCATGCCATCCAGTTTCTCGGCGAGTAGAACGTATGCGGGACGCACGAGGTAAATTCAAAGAAAGCACACCACCATGCTGAAGTTCAAATTCTTGCTGTGGGCCTTGACGAAGCTGCTACAGCGGGCCGTCAAAAGAAATCCTGCATGCGCCAGGTATGTAGAAGGAAAAGAACTGGTCTTCCAGATTCAAACGTGTGACGGCATGGGCCGTCATTTCAGCATCAGCAATGGCCAGGTGAGCTCTGTCGCCGGGCTCACCAGTGCGCCGAAGTTCACCCTGACGTTTAGAGATGCGGCCAGGGGTTTTGCCATTCTTTCCGCCAAGGATGGCAAGGATGCCTTTCTGGCAGCACTGCACAACGACGATCTGGTGATCAGCGGGGACTTTGTTGAAGTGATGTGGTTTCAAGGACTGACGGATTACCTGCAGCCCAAAAAAGAGCTGGTACGAGCGGGGCTAAAGGGCCGGTAACAAGCGCTTCAGACCACGCCTGACGGCGTCGTGACCGGCGGACGAAACTGGGCCACCCAATTCTGAAAGTCCTCCGCCGGCATGGGCCGGGCAATGAAGTAACCTTGCGCAAAATCACAACCAAAGGCGGCGAGTTGATCCCAGTGGGCCTGGGTTTCGACGCCTTCGGCCACGGTCTTGCGCCCGAGGTCACGCACCAGGTCGATGGTGGAGCGCACAATCATGGCGGAATCCTTGCTAAAGGCCATGTCACGCACAAAGGACTGGTCGATCTTGATGTATTCCACCGGCAGTTTCTGCAAATAGCTGAGCGACGAATAGCCGGTGCCGAAGTCGTCGATATAGAGTGGAATACCGGCATCGCGCAAGTTATGCAAGACACGCAGCGCAAACTCGGCATCGTCCATCACGGTGCTCTCGGTGATTTCCAGTTCGAGCAGCCCCGCCGAGACACCCCAGGTGGTCTGCAGCTGGCGAATTTTTTCCAGCAGATTTTCATCGCGCAGGTTGCGTGCCGACAGGTTGACCGCAATCGGCAAGGCGCAACCCAGGCGCTGCCAATCATGGTTCAGGCGCAAGCCGGTTTCAATCACCCACTCGGTCAGCGGCTTGATAAGCCCGGTTTGCTCGGCCAAGCTGATGAACTCGCCCGGCATGATCAAACCGCGCTCGGCGTGCCGCCAGCGCACCAGCCCTTCAGCTCCACACACGCGGCCGGTACGCATCTCCACTTTGGGCTGCAGGTAGAGCGACAAATCGCCCCCTTCAATGGCGCGCCGCAACTCCCCGGCCATCGTCAGGCGACGTGACTGGTCCTGGTTCAGGCTCGGATCAAAGATGACGTGACTCAGGCCCTTCTTCTTGGCCTGATGCACGGCGATGTCCATGTGGCGGTACAAATCATGGGGCGTCAGCCCATGGGCCGGAAACAGGGTGATGCCGGTTTTTGCCGACACATCCAGCAAAATATCAGCGATCGGGAACGGCCGTGCCAGCGCTGCCTCCAGGCGCTGCACCATGGCCATGGCGGTGCTGGCATCACTGTCGGGCAGCAGCATGGCAAATTCATCCCCACGCAGGCGCGCCACCATGGCCGACGCCGGGGCGGCATGGTAGATGCGCGTGCCGAACTCCCGCAGCATGTGATCGCCATGACTGAAACCGAGGGCATCGTTGATCTCCCGCAGTTGCTCGATATTGGTTTGCATCACGGCAAAGGGCTGGTCAAGGCGCTGACCGGTCTCAATGGCGGCGATGAGGCATTCGGTGAATTGGGTCTCGTTGGGCAGCCCGGTCAGGGCATCAAAACGGGTCAGGCGGTGCATCGCCTCTTGCGTTATTTGCTGCTGTGCACGCGCACGCAGCGTGGCAATGCCAAAGGCCAGGTCCTCCGCCGATTCGGTCAGCAGGGTGACTTCGTCCGCATCGAACGTGTCTGCTTCGGCATCGTAGATCGCCAGTGCGCCAATGATTTCACCGCCAACACGCAGCAGGCAAGCGACGCCAGACGTCATGCCGTGCACATAGGCTCGCCACGGGGCGTAACGGGGGTCGCTCTGCATGTTCCGCACCACATTCGTCTGCCCGGTACGGATCGCAGTGGCGACAGCACCCCGGCCATACTCGCCATCAGCCCAGCTGACTTTGAGCTGGCTCAAGCCCGTCAGACCCGCCGGATAACCGGTCTGCGCCACTGGCTTGAGCGAGCAGAATTCATCGTCAATTTTGTACCACACGGTCGCCATGTCGTAGCCACCGGCATCCACAATCGCGGCGCACATGCTGTCCAGCAGCGCCTGCTCGTCGGTCGCGCGCAACATGGTGCGATTGCCCGCGCTCAAGGTTCGGAGTGCGCGACTGACGTGCTCCAGCTCACGCACATGCAACTCCAATTCGGTATTGAGGGTCTGGATTTTTTCTTCGGCTTGCTTGCGCTCCGTGATGTCGGAGCCCAGCACGTAGTAGCCGGTGACCTTGTCATGTGCATCCCGCTTGGGCAGGTAGTTGATGGCCTGCCAGACCCCGGAAAAAGGCTGCCAGTCGTAGCTTTGCGCCTCGCCTTGCAAGACCTTGGTGATGAGCGGTGCAGCGATGCAATAACGCTCGTCACCCAGAATCTCACGCACGGTGCAACCGGTCAGGTCAGCCCGCTCAGGCGCAAAGCGCTGATGGTACTGATCATTGACGTACACATAGCGTTGTTGCGCATCCACGTAGGCGATCATGGCCGGTACGTTGCTGATCACGCTGCGCAGATGGCCTTCGCTCTCGATCAATTGCTGCGTGCGCTCAAATACGCGCTGTTCCAGTTGTTCGTTTTGCTCGCGGATCGTCTGCTGGGCCTGATGCGCGACCGTCACATCGCGAAACACCAGCACCACACCAGTCATCTGCCCCGAGGCATCCCGTATCGGCGCCGCGCTGTCCGAAATGGGGCGCTCACTGCCGTCGCGCGCGATCAACACCGTGTGATTGGCCAGCTCCTGGGTTTGGCCGGTGGTGAGCACCTTGGCCACAGGCACCTCGGCGGGGGCTCGCGTGTGTTCGTGAACAATATCAAACACTTCTTCCACTAGGTGGCCTTGGGCGTCGGCAAGGGTCCAGCCACACAGGGCCTGCGCCACCGGGTTCATGCGGGTGATGCGCCCCTGGGTGTCTGTCGCCAGCACGCCGTCGCCGATCGAGTTCAAAGTGATGGTCAGGCTTTCTTCGCTATCGACGAGGGCTCGTCGGCTGGCCTCCGTCTGGCGCAACTGCCGCCGGATCAAAACATAGGTTGCCGTCAGCAAGACCAGTAACAACCCAGCGACCAGCGCACCAGCGACCACCATGGTCTGGCGCAGGCGGGTCTGCTCGGCGCTGCGCATCTCAAGCAGCCGGGTTTCCTCGGCGGCCATCTCGCGCAACAGGCGATAGGTGCGTTCACGGGTTTCCTGCAGCGGCGCACTGGCCACGAAGGCGCTCGCCGCTTCCAGACCTTGAGTTTTGCGCAGCATTTCAACACGACGGGAGATAGCGAGTCGCTGGTTAAGGACCTCGCGCAGTTGCGTCCAGCGCGCTTCCTGAACCGGGTTATCGCGGGTGAGTTGCTGAAGCTGGTTAACCAAGGCTTCCCGCACCGCGATAACCGCATTGCGTTCAACGATGAGCGCCGGGTTGCCGGTCAGCCGGAAGCTTTGGGTGCTGAATTCAATCTGCAGCGTGTCCGCCCGGATGCGGGCCAGGCTGTCAAGCACCGCATGGGTGTGCGCCACCCAACGCGCGGCGCTGGTCGCGTCTTGAGCCACCCGCCAGGAAGTCACGGCGAGCCCCATAACCACCAAGATGGCCAACGCAAAGGCAGCCAAAACTTTGGTTTCAAAACGGACTTTTGATTTCACGGTCATCATCTCAGGTAAGTGATCTTCTGATTCGCGTTTATTTTTACACTAATCCCGAGCCAGGTCACGCCTGAACCTTGCCAAGGATGGGGTCAAAATTTTCAAACAGCATGTAGCTACCATCGTCCCATGCAATCCTTTTACAAGCCCGGTAACCCGGGCATCTACGCCGCGTTGGGCGCCGCGGCCTTGTTTGGCGGCGGGACGCCGTTGGCCAAGTTGTTGCTGGGCAACGTCAACCCCTGGATGCTGGCCGCCTTGTTTTACTTGGGCTCGGGCTTCGGGCTGTGGCTGTACCGGGCATTGCGCCAATCGGCCCCTGCCCGCCTCGCCCCACATGAATGGCCCTGGCTCGCCGGTGCGATTCTTTCAGGCGGCGTCGTGGGACCGGTACTGCTGATGTACGGGCTGACGCACATGGCTGCCGCAGGGGCCTCACTGTTGCTGAATGCCGAAAGCGTGTTCACTGCCTTGATCGCGTGGATCGCCTTTCGGGAAAACGTGGACCGGCGCATTGCCCTGGGCATGCTGGCCATCGTCATCGGTGCGGTGATGCTCAGTTGGCCTGACAGCACCACCCTGTCCAGCGCGGCCCCGGCGCTGTCGGTGCTGGGCGCGTGCCTGGCTTGGGGGCTGGATAACAACCTGACGCGCCGGGTCTCGCTCAATGACGCCACCTGGATCGCCTCACTGAAAGGCCTGGTCGCCGGCAGCGTCAACCTGGTGCTGGCGTTGGCCATTGGCGCGCCATGGCCCTCGTTGCCCTTGATGCTTGGCGCCGCCGTGGTGGGGTTTGCCGCCTATGGGGTGAGTCTGGCGCTATTCGTCGTGGGCTTGCGGCACTTGGGCACCGCGCGTACCGGCGCCTATTTTTCGGTGGCGCCCTTCTTTGGCGCGGTCCTGGCGGTGCCGCTCCTGGGTGAAACGGTAACGCCCGCCTTGGTGCTGGCGGGTCTGGCCATGGGGCTTGGCGTCGGGCTGCACTTGACCGAGTCCCACCACCATGTGCATGCGCATGAGCCGCTGGAACACGAGCATGCGCACCAGCACGATGCGCATCACCAGCACCTGCACACCGAGGGCCTGGCCAATGACCAGGTGCACCGGCATCGCCACAGCCATGAGCCCATGACACACAGCCACGCGCATTACCCGGATGCGCACCACCGGCACACGCATTAACCAGCGAGGCGCCAGGTGCTGGCGCCAAGGTTTAGTTCAGCGCCACGCGCACGTTGTCTTTGTAGGCATACAGCGTGACGGCGGGCGTCGTCAACTCACCTTTGGCGGTGAACGCGATGTTGGCGGTCACGCCCTTGTACTTGGTTTTACCGATGAACGGCAAGTACACCGAAGGCTCCACCGAGTTGGCGCGCTTCATGGCATCCACCAGCACAAAGGTAGCGTCATAGGCGTAGGGGCTGTAGATCTGGAACTGGCCGGGGAAGCGGGCGTCGTACTTTTTCTTCCACTCATTGCCGCCCTGCATTTTTTGCACCGAGGCGCCCCCGGTGGCGCAGGTCACGTTCTTGAGCGTGCCGGCTTTGGCCGACAACTCGGACAACTTTTCGGTACACAAGGCGTCGCCACCAAAGAACTTGACGTCCATCATGCCCAGCTGTTCCATCTGGCGCAGCATCGGGCCGGCCTGCGCGTCCAGGCCACCATAAAAGATGGCGTCCGGTTTTTTGCTCTTGATGGCGGTCAGGATGGCCATGAAGTCGGTGGCCCGGTCGTTGGTGAATTCCTCCGCCACGACCTTGATGCCTTTTTGCTCGGCCGTGGCCTTGAACACGCCGACCAGTCCCTGGCCGTAGGCGGTGCGGTCGTCGATGACGGCCACAGTCTTGAGTTTTTGTGCGTCATGCGCAAAGTAGGCCAGCGCGGCGCCCAGCGCGTTGTCGTTGGCAATCAGGCGGAAGGTGGTGGGGTAGCCGGGTTTGGTCAGGTCCGGGTTGGTGGCCGAGGCGGTGATGTGCGGAATGCCGCACTTGCTGTACACCGTGGCCGCCGGAATGGTGGTGCCCGACTGCAGGTGGCCAACCACGCCCGCGACTTTGGAGTCGCACAGCTTTTGCGCCACCACGGTAGCCTGGCGCGGGTCGCCTGCGTCGTCTTCGGCTGCCAGCTCAAACTTGATGCGCTTGCCGCCAATCACGACCAGCTGCATGTTGAGCTCGTCAATGGCCAGGCGCACGCCGTTTTCGGTGTCTTTGCCAATGTGGGCAATGCCGCCGGAGGTGGGGCCGGCGTGGGCGATGCGCACAGTTTGTGCGTCTTGGGCCAAGGTCACGGTGGCCGTCAGGGTCAGCGCCGCCACGGCGCTTAAGCGGAATGAAACAGTAGAAAGGGACACGTTTTTCATGGTCAAAAATCCGGTTTTCAAATGAGAAAAAACAAACAAAATCAGGGTTTCTCCTGAGCCACTGATGTTACTCCCTGGCGCCCTTGCGGCAGCCGCACCACCGGCGCAAAACCGCCGCCCTGGGTTCTGAAATTGGTGGTTTGCCCGGCATACATGCGCGCCGCCAGCAGCTGCACCTGGCCGTCGTAGGTGAAGGCGCGCAGATCGAACTTGAGGTCGGCCCGCACGCCATCGACTTCAATCAAGCGTTCGCCCGGCGGCACCAGCGCTTGCGCCACAAAGTCGCCCGCCAGAATCTCGCCCCAAACCCGGCGCGTCAGCTTGTCGCCCCGGTAAGCGGCTTTGCCACCGTAGCTGGCCACCGGCTTAAAGAAGAGCTGGCGGCGCTGCGCCCACAGCGCATCGGCCTGATCGGCATGGACCAACCGGGTCTGCGGCACCACCGCTGCCAGCAGGCGGCGGTCCGCCGCCGACACGCCCCACCCGGCCAGCGTGGCGGCGTCGCTCAGCACCGTCAGGTTGCGCTTGTCGGCGAACAGTGCATGGGTGTGGGGGTTGGGCGTCAGCACCACGGCGCCAGCGGCGTAGGCCTGGCGTAGCGCTTGGTGCGGCGGCTCGTCCAGCTGAAAGTCGGTCAGGCGGTTGTAGACCAGCTCGACCGGCGCGCCGTCGTGCCACAGCTGGCCGTCATGCCAGATCAACGCGGCAGGGTCGGCAATGCGGGCGGCCACGCCATGGCGCTGAAACAACTGGCGAAACAGCTCGAACTCGGGCGCCAGGTATTGCGACTCGGGCGCATCGTCCACGATCAACACCGAGCGCCAGGGCGCATCGCCGCGCTGGCGGCGCCACTCGGCGGCGAACATGTCAAACACGGTCTGATCCAGCGCCTGCAGCGCCGTATGCGGGGTCACGGCCTGGTCCATCGCTTCGCAACACGACTGCTGCGCGCGCGCCAATGCGACATTGAGCAGGAGGCCGCCCGCGTTGGTGTTGATCTCGATCAGCTGCGGCCCGTGGGGGCCGAGGTGAAAGTCATAGCCCATGCAGGCGCCCAGCGGACCCCACGCGGTGTGCGCCAGCGCCGGAGCGCGCGCCAAAGCCTGGGCCTGGTAGGCCGGGTGCGCCGCCACGCGTTCAATGGCCGCCACCGCCGCTGCCATGTGCTGCGCCACCTCATCGGCGATAAACACCACGCTGGCTGAAAACAGATGCGGCCGGTCTTGCAGCAGGTGGTGCATCGGCCCGGGCAGGCTCGGGTCGTCGGCCAGTTGCTCATGCAGCAGGCGCTCGTTGAGGGTGCGGCAATAACAGCTTTGGTTCAGCGTGTCGGCCGAACTAGAGGCTGGCCACGCCGCGGGGCCGGGGTCAGTGGGCGTGGTCATGGGCAGGCTCAAGCGCGGTACACGCCGGGGTGAAGGGTTCCTGCATCACCTGCAGGGTCACATGGGTGATCTCAAAGCGGTCATGCAACAGGTCGATGGCGTGCTTCAAAAATGCATCGTCGGCGCGCCCTTGCGGCATCACCAAATGCGCCGTCAGCGTGATGTGCGAGGTGCCGCTGGCCCAGATGTGCAGGTCATGCACGCACGTCACACCGGGCAGCGCCGCCAGGCTGTCTTGCACCGCCTGCGGGTCCACGCTGTCAGGCACGCCGTCAAACAGCAGGTGCAGTGACTGGCTGAACAGGCTCCAGGTGCCCAGCACAATCACCCCCGCAATCGCCAGGCTGACCACCGGGTCGAGCCAGAGCCAGCCCTGCCACAGCGTCAAGGCCCCGGCAATGACCACCCCGGCCGACACCAGCGCGTCCGCTGCCATGTGCAAAAAAGCGCCGCGAATGTTCAGGTCATGCTCGCCGCCGCGCATGAAGAGCAAGGCGGTGGCGGTGTTGATGACAATGCCCACGCCGGCCACCACCATCATGGTGATGCCTGCGCGCTGTCCAGGGGCGTGGGCGACATGAGACGGCCAAAGGCTTCCCACACCAGCGCGCCCATCACCACCAACAGCAGCAGTGCGTTGGCACACGCGGCCAAGATGGTGCCGCGTTTCCAGCCATAGGTGTGGCGCGCATCGGGGCGC
>CAJAFJ010000700.1 GCA_903938955.1 uncultured beta proteobacterium
GATCTATTCCCATGAAGCCCTGATCCGGGGGCCGCAAGGCACCTCGTTTCACACGCCCGATGTCTTGCTGGCGGCGGCGGCCCACGAAAGTCTCAATTTCGAGTTCGAGAACTTTTGCGTCACCACCGCGCTGCGGCGCTGGGGCGCACTCGGTGAGTCCGGGCGTCTGTTTGTCAACATCAGCGCTGAAGTGCTGTTGCAGGTGCTCAAGCAATGCGGTCGCGATTCCTTGACGGCCTTGATCCAGGAGTTGGGCGTGCTGCCGCGTCTGCTGGTGCTGGAAATTACCGAGTACGAGCGCGTGACTGATATGGATTACCTGGCGGATGTGGTGCGCGAGATTCGATCCGCTGGGGTGTCTCTCGCGCTGGATGATTTTGGCGATGGCCGGTCCAGCCTGCGGCTCTGGTCGCAGCTCAAACCGGAGTTTGTGAAGATCGACAAATACTTCACCAAGGACATCAGCCAGCACGCTGACAAACTCAAAACGATTCAGGCCCTGCAACAAATTGCCACGATTTTTGACACCTCTCTGGTTGCTGAAGGCATTGAGACGGAAGACGATTTACGCGTGCTGCGCGACCTCGGCATTGAGTACGGTCAGGGCTATTTTCTGGGGCGGCCAGCGGTGCTGCCGCGTGAGCAGATCGACACCGCCGCACGCCAGGTCATGCAGGACAAACGGGTGGCGGTTTTCCCCGAGTTGCGCCGTGCGTCAAGCGCGGGGTCGCTCAGCCGGCTGGCGGTGGTCGCGGCGCCCACGGTCCGGCCCTGTTCCACCAATGACGAACTGGCCCATGTGTTTTTGACGCATGAAAAATTGAATTCCATCGCGGTAGTGGAGGGCACGCGCCCGATCGGCATCATCAACCGCACGCGCTTCATGAACGAGTACAGCAAGCTGTATTACCGCGAAGTTTGGGGCCGCAAGCCCTGTCTGGTGCATGCCAATCTGGCGCCCCGCTTGATCGAGCGCAACCACAATGTGGATGAGCTGGTGGGCATCCTCACCTCGGACGACCAGCGCTATCTGGTGGATGGTTTTATCGTGACCAACAACGGGCGCTACGAGGGCGTGGGCACGGGCGAGCAGCTGGTGCGCTCCGTCACCGAGACCCGCCTTGAAGCGGCGCGCCACGCCAATCCGCTGACTTTCTTGCCGGGCAATATTCCGATCAGTCAGCACATTGAACGGTTGTTGAACAGCGGTGTTGAATTTGTGGCGTGCTATGCCGACCTGAATAACTTCAAGCCCTTCAATGACCAGTATGGCTATTGGCGCGGGGATGAAATGATTCGACTGGTGGCCAAGATCGCCTTGGCGCATTGCGACCCGCAGCGTGATTTTGTCGGGCATGTGGGCGGCGACGACTTCATCATCCTCTACCAAAGCGCGGACTGGCAGCAACAATGCGAACAACTGATTGCCGAGTTTGCGCGCAGCGCCATTCACTTGTTTGACCCGTCGGCGCGCGAAGCAGGGGGCATTCATGCCGAGGACCGCTATGGCGTGTCCCGCTTTTTTCCGCTGACCACGCTGTCGATCGGCGCGGTGCAAATTCAGTCTGATGAATATAGCTGTGCCGAGCAGGTCGCCTCGCTGGCGGCACGCGCCAAACACGACGCCAAAACGCGGGGCGAAGGTTTGGTGGTGCTGGACAGTTCAGCGATCAGTCTTCACTGAGGTTCAAGGCCCAAGGCGTTTTTTGCCACGCCAGTACTTCTTCGCGCAACAGGTGGGC
>CAJAFJ010000701.1 GCA_903938955.1 uncultured beta proteobacterium
CGTACAACAATAAAAACCGAATTTTCAGCAAATGAACTCATTGATGAATTTAGATCAGCATCGTGAAAAATAAGTTATCTACTCGACAAGATAAACACAATTTTTAGGGGGAATTCATGCGTTTTATACATGCTGCGGATTTACACATTGACAGTCCATTAAGAGGCTTGAGCCGGTACGAAGGGGCACCGTTGGAGCAATTGCGAGGCGCCACGCGGCGGGCGCTGGAGCGATTGGTTGAACTGGCGATTGACGAAGAGGTTAACTTTGTGCTGATTGCGGGCGACCTGTACGACCGTGATTGGCTGGACTTTCATACCGGCCTGTTTGTGCGAGAGCAAATGGTGCAGCTGGGTAAAAAGAATATCCAAGTATTCATCGTGCAAGGCAACCATGATGCGCAAGGCGTGATCACGCGCCAGGTGCCTTGGCCCGACAACGTGAAGGTGTTCTCGCATCGCAAAGCGGAGACCGTGCGCCTGAATGAACTGAATGTGGCGATTCACGGCCACAGTTTTGCTGACCGCGAGGTGCCAGAGGATTTGGTGCCGGGTTATCCGGCAGCCGTGGCGGGCTTCTTCAATATTGGCTTGCTGCATACCAGTCTGACCGGCATCGTTGGGCATGACACTTACGCGCCCACCAGTCTGCCGGTGCTGCAGACCAAGGGGTATGACTATTGGGCGCTTGGGCATATCCATGCGCGCCAGGTGGTGTGTGAACAACCCCGGGTTGTGTTCCCCGGTAATTTACAGGGTCGCCACGCGCGGGAGACCGGGCCCAAGGGCTGCGAATTGGTCGACGTGACGAGCACCGGGGTGCTGGAGGCCCGCTTTGTTCCGCTGGATGTGGTGCGCTGGCACCAACTTCAAATCGACTTGGCGCCAACCCTGTCACTCAATGATTTACCCCGGCATGTGACGCAGGCCTTGCAGTCGGCCGTGACCAGTGCTGGCGATGCGCTGCATGCGGTGCGCGTGTTGCTGACCGGCGAATCACCGCTCCATGCCCTTGAAGCGCGTCAACCAGGCACGCTGGCTGCGGCAGTTCAGGCGGCCGCGCAGGATGTGACGGGCGTCGAGGTCTGGATTGAGCAGGTCAAACTTGATTTGCGCTCGCCGGTGGACCGTGAGCAGTTGGCGCAGAGCAAAGACGCCCTGGGTGAGTTGGTGCGCTGGGTCGATGTGCTGTCTGCTGACTCGCAGGCGCTGACGGAATTTTGTCGGGACACCTTGTCTGAGGTGTTGGCCAAAGTGCCTCCCGATGTTCATGCTGCGTTAGGGCTTGAGGCCGGGTCGCTGGATATACCGAGTCTTGATGATGTGGCAGCGCTATTGGAGCTGTTGAAAGATGCCGAGGCCACTTTGCTGGCTCGTTTGAATGCGGGTGAGGTGCCGTTATGAAAATTCGTCAATTGTTCTTGAAGGCGTTTGGCCCGTTCACCAACACCACGCTGGATTTTTCGGGTCTGGCCAATCTGCATGTGATTTATGGCCCGAATGAGGCGGGCAAGTCCTCGGCCTTGCGGGCGATGGGCGATTTGCGTTACGGCGTTCATGCCCGTAGCACCGATGGGTTCAATCTGGGGTCTGTGCCACTGGCGGTGGCGGGGGTGTTTGAAGATGGGGCCGGGCGCATAGTGAGTCTGGCGCGGCGCAAGGGCAACAAAAATACACTGCTCCTGTGCGACCCCGAGACTGGGGATCCGATCGTGGGTAGCCTGGTACCGCCGGAGGCGCAGTTGGCCCTGACCGGTGGTGTCGCACGCGAGCAATTTGTGACCATGTACGGTCTGGATTCCGAACATCTGCGCGCCGGCGGCGATATGTTGATTCGGGGCGAAGGTGAATTGGGTGCGGCCTTGTTTGAGGCCAGCACCGGTTCGGCAGGGATCAAGGAGGTTCTGGAGGCGCTGCAAACCGATGCCAAAAAGTATTTCGCACCCCGTGGCACAACGACTGTGCTGGTCGAGGCGGCCCGCCAACTTGATGAGGCCAAGCAGCGCTACAAACAAGCTTTGACCAAACCGGATCAATGGAAGGCGCTTAACCGTGCGCATGAGGAAGCGGTAAGTCGGCTGGCAGATGTCAGGAAACAGCTCACTGGCCAACGCCGTCGGCAAGCCGAGTTGACCGAGTTGCGTGTGGTGGAGCCGCTGCTGAGGCAACTCGATCAAGCCAGCAATGATTGGACCGTTGTGCAGGGTTATGTCGCGCTGCCGGTGGATGCCCGTGAGGACCGCCTGGCTGCTTTGCAGAAGCAATCGCAAGCGAACACCGTGTTGCTTGAGGCGGAGGAGGCACTCGCTCAGTGTCAGGAAGAAGCGCAGGCGATTCACGTTGAAGCCTTGTTGTTGAGGCACGCCACGGCCATTGACCGGCTGGCCACAGATCTAGGTGTGGTTCGCCAGGGCACTGACACGCGGGTTCGGTTGGTGGCCTCGACTGAGGCGCAAGGTCAGAAACTGTTACTGCAGGCTGCTCGAATGACCGAATCAGTCAGACCCGTTCAGAGTCTGGAAGAATTGTTTCGTCAACTGATGAGCGCAGCAGATCAGACTGAACTTGAAGGCAGTATTGCCCAGTTTCAGGCGCAAACTTTAGCGCTGCAACACGCGCGGGACCAGTTGCGTACCAGCGGCAATAAGCTTGAGTTGTTGCAGCGTGAAACGCTGGAAGCACCTGACGCACATTTGCAGCAAGCTTTGTCATTGGCGTTAAAACAAGCCCAATCTTTGGGCGATGCTGAAAAACGGTTAGCGGAGTTGCTTGGCAGTCGCACCACCGAGCAACGCAAGCTGGATCGCAACCTGTCTGACCTGGGGTTTACTTGCGCCGAGCGATTGACGGCCTCGCGCGGCTTGGCGGGCAGTGAAATAGATACTTTTGAGCGTGAGCGCACTGAGTTGAGCAAGTTTTTTTCTCGGAGTTCCGACCAGGTTATTCAAATTGAGGCAGATTTGCTGACCCAGCAACGTCGTCGCACCAGCTTGGCCGCTGCGGGCGAGGTGGTAACGGCTGATACGCTTAAAAATGCACGCTTGCAGCGCGATGCCGGTTGGCAGGGAATTCGTGCCGCCTACATTGACCGTGCGCCGGGTGCCCCCGATCTGTCAACGCCCGGGCTGCCCGCAGCCTTTGAGCGGTCTCAAGGCGATGCAGATCGGCAAGCGGATTTGTTGCGCGAGGGCGCCAAGCGTGCCGCTGAAGTGGCCGAATGCGAGCAACGCATCACGGAAATGACGCAAGCGCTGGCTGAATTGAAAGAGGGCCAAGCAGGCCACACGAAATCATTGGCCGCGTTGGATGAAGGCTGGCTGCAAACGTTGGCGGCGGTGGGTGTGCCGCCTGGCACAGCGGCGCAAGTGCGAGTCTGGCTGACGGGACGCCAGTCTGCGCAGGATCAGTTGGATCGGGTGACGGATGTGACGCAGGTGCATTCGGACTTTGCACAGCAGGTGATTGAGGCAAGCAACATTTTGTTGACGGCTCTGTTGGCATTGGACCAGTCTGTACCTGGAAATGTCCACTCATTGGCCACCTTGATGACTTTGGGCACAGCCTGTGAGCGGGAGTTGCTGGAGGCCAAAGTGGCCATGACGCGCCGCGCCAAAGACATGAAGGTTCTTGGTCAAGAGGTGAAGGATTCACAAGCAGTAGAGGCGGACCTCAGCGGAAAGCTTTTGGCCAATCGCAACACACTTGATGCCGCCTGCCATCAACTGTTCCTGGCAGTGGGTGTCACGCCTGAGACGATCAAGGCCCGGTTGGCTGAATTGCAGCGTTGGGGCAATGACTACCAAATGCATGATGAGACGCTCACGCAGCTGAAGCAACTGCAGGCTAGTGAAGCGGCGGTGACCCAGTCGGCAAAGGCTTTGGGTGAGCTTCTACAAGAATCGGACTGGGTACATCTGGAGGCCTGGTTTGACGGTCTCAGCCAACGCCTGGGTTTGTCGCGTGAGGCGCAAGCCAGGCAGATCACGCTGAATAGTACGGCTGCGGCGGAGACCAAGCGCCGCCAACGTGCGCAGGATGATCTGGCGGCGGCAACGGAAAGTCTGGTCTTGCTGATGGCGCAAGCGGGTGTGCAGGATGCCGATGCGTTGCCCGATGCTGAAGCTCAATCAGAGCGGCGCCGTGATGTCGCCCGACAGCTTGACGCCTTGAAAAGCCAGTTGAACAGCTCATCAACGAAAGATGCTGCAACGCTTCGCGCTGATCTGGTTGACCTGGACAGTGTGGCGATTGAGCAAGAAAAGCTAACCTGCGGCGTTGAGATCGAACGTCTGGAGGGTGATGAGCAGGCCGCCATCGCGACAGAGCAAGTGGCCCGACTGGCATTAGTGGCCGTGGATACCTCGGACGCTGCCGCCCATGCGCGCGAAGAAATGGAGGCCGCCATTGCCCGTTACCGTGCCGGTGTGCGCCCGTGGGCGCAGCTGAAATTGGCGCAAGCCCTCTTGGACGAGGCCTTGCGGCGCTACCGCGAAAAAGCCCAAGGACCACTGGTTGAATTGGCCAGCGAGTATTTCAAGGCGATGACAGGCGGTCGTTTTGTGGGTTTGTGGGTGGACGACGACAGTGGCTCACCGGTACTAAAAGCTAAACCAGCTCAAGGCACGCCGGTGAACGTGAAGGCACTGAGTGAGGGGACTGCAGACCAACTTTATCTTGCGCTGCGTTTGGCCGCGCTGCAAGTACAGCGGCAACCGGATCGCATGATGCCGCTGGTGCTCGACGACGTCTTCATGACCTCCGATGACGAGCGTGCCACCCATGTGTTCCAGGCACTGGAGAAGTTTGCCGCACAGGGGCAGGTGCTGGTGTTTACCCACCATCAGCATTTGGTCGACATTGCCACACGCACGGTGCAGCCCGGCGCACTGCGTGTTCATCAACTGCCGAATGCATTTGAACGTAGCCTTTGATGCGGCTTAGTGTCTTCGCCTCTCAGTGCGGCCTACAAATTACAGGTAATTCAGCGACATGCTTCCATCACTTTTAGCCCGCGACATCCAGCAAGGCCTTCAGCAGTTTCTGGTAACGGGCTTTGAGCCCTCAGACGATTTTTTTCATGGTTTGATGAGCCGGTTTGTCAATGACAAGTCCGGCTGGCTCAAAGGGCCGTACCTGCAGGTGGGCTTGCCGTTCATGCCCGGTTCAGCGGGGCGCAGGTTTTTCAACAGCTTTGAGACCGAGTTTCCTGGGTTCAGTCATCAGGAGGCCGCGTGGAAGCGGTTGTCCAGTCAGCATTTGGCAGACCACACCTTGGTGGCCACGGGCACCGGCAGCGGCAAGACGGAGTGTTTTGTTTATCCGGTGCTGGATCATTGCGCGCGGGCTCGCAAGGCTGGGGGTGTTGAGGCGGGCGGTATCAAGGCGCTGGTGATTTACCCGATGAATGCGCTGGCCTCGGATCAGGCGCGCCGGTTTGCTCAATTGGTAGCCAGTATTCCCGCCTTTGCTGGCTTGCGCGTGGGCTTGTATGTGGGGGGCTCAGTGGGGGACCCCGGTCAGGGCATGGTGATGACCCCCACCAGTGTGATTACCGACCGTGATACCTTGCGCAAGAACCCGCCGGACATCCTTCTGACCAATTACAAGATGTTGGACTACCTGCTGCTGCGCCCGAAAGACCGCAAGCTGTGGGAGCGCAACACGCCCACCACGCTGCGCTATTTGGTCGTGGACGAGTTGCACACCTTTGATGGCGCCCAGGGCACCGATTTGGCCTTGTTGTTGCGTCGTTTGCGTGCCCGACTTAAAACGCCGACTGGGCATTTGATCTGTGCAGGTACGTCGGCGACCTTGGGTGGTGCGTCGGATACGACAGCGCTGCGGGACTATGCACGGCAGATTTTTGGTGCCCCATTTGAGTCGGCGTCAGTGGTGACAGAAAACCGCCAGTCGGTGGGTGTATTTCTGGAAGATGCGATGGTGGACTTCATGTTCCAGCACCGGACCGATCTGGTGGCGGTGTTAGATTCAACCCAATTCAGAACGCCCGCCGAGGCCGTGACGGCTTGGTTTGCACTTTTCTTTCCAGATGAACCAATGCCCGTAGACGTAGCGGATACAGCATGGCGGCTTCATTTAGGGGTGCTGCTGAAAAGCCATCAACTGTTTGTCAATTTACTCAAACTGCTCAAGGGCAGTGTGGTGGACTATGCCGAGCTGACCCAGCATTTGCAAACCTCAATGCCAGCGGCAGCGCGGCCGCAGGTGCGCGAGGTGCTGGACGCCTTGTTGGTGTTGGTGGCCTGGGCGCTGTTGCCCAGTAGCAATGGCAAGACCATGCCTTTGGTGAGCCTGCGCGTGCAGTTGTGGATGCGCGAGTTGCGCCGCATGGTCGCCAACCTGGCAGTTGACCCCGAGGACGTGCGCTTGCGCAGTTCTGCGGATGTGGCGGCCAACCCGGACGGTGTTTACCTGCCCTTGGTTCAGTGCAGTGAATGCCACACCACGGGCTGGTTGTCACGCCTGGTGCAGGGTAGCAACAAGCTGTCTACCAAGTTGGACGAGATTTACAACACCTGGTTTGCGGGTCGGCCCGAAGCCACGCGCTTGTATGCCGTGCAAAGTGTCAAACGGCCCCAAGTGGAGGGGGTCATTCAACACGCGTGCGTGGCCTGCGGCAATCTGCAACAGGCACCGGGCACTTGTCAGGCTTGCGGTCAGCAAGAATTGTTGGCGATGTACAAGGTGATTGCACAGCGCAGTTTCTCGATTGGTCAGGTGCAGCACACCCGCCATGACACCACTTGCCCGGCGTGTGGTAACCGGGACCGGCTGCTGTTGCTGGGCGCACGCAATGCGACCTTGGGCTCGCAAGTGGTTGAGCACAGTTGGGCCAGTCCGTTTAACGACGACAAGAAGCTGATTGCATTTTCAGACTCGGTGCAGGATGCCGCGTTACGGGCTGGTTTTTTTGGCGCCCGTACGTACCTGAATAACGTGCGTACCGCCTTGGCCAAGGTGATTGACGAATTGGCACAACCAGGTTTGAGTTGGCTGGATTTTCTGGAGCAGGCGGAGGCCTTGTTCGATACCCCCGGCTCCATACTGCACATGACACCGGAGCGGCTGCTGGCCGAGTTCATTGGCCCCAACATGACCTGGCAACGAGACTGGTCTCATGAATTGCTCATCAAAGGGGCACTGCCCGCGACCAGTCGCTTACCGGCCAAGGTGCGCAAACGGCTGCTATGGCAAGCCTTCAGTGAGTTCACCTACCTGAGCCACCGGGGCCGTAATCTGGATCGCATCGGCAAGGCAACGATTGCCGTACCGCTGGCGCGGGTACAAGCGGTGGCCGAGGGTTTACTGCCCCGCTTTCGCGAACAGTTTGGCGCGCAGGGGCTGGCGTGCGAGGTGTTGACGCAGTGGCTTTGGGGGGTGCTGACGCATTTGCGCCGCCGCGGTGCCGTGATGCACCCCGAGTTGGCAGCTTATGCCGGTGACGGCAATGTTTATGCATTGCTCAAATCAGGTGGTCGTGGTGAGTGGCTGCCGTCCATGGGTGAGCGCACACCCCGGCCCGTATTTTTGACGCTGGGCGCCCAGCGGGATTTTGACAAGCTAAGCAACAATCAACGCGTCACTTGGTTTGACCGCTGGGCTGCAGCCGCTTTGGGACGCCAAATGCTGCTCTCACCGGGCATGGCAGTCGATTTGTTCACCGCGGCTGCGTTCGCCCTTCAGCAGGCCGACATTCTGGTGCGAACAACGCACCATCAAGGTGACACCTTGGCCATCAACCCGCAGGCCTTGCAGCTTTACACCGAGACCAGCTATCTGGCCACACCGCAAGGCAAACGACGGTTGACAGTGCCGATGGATACCGCTGCTGCGCTGCGCGGCATGCCTTGCATTGATGCCACCGATGAGATTTACGAGGATGTCTTGCCCACCGGAGGTTGGCTGGCAGACCGTTTCAGCCAGGGTGATTTGCGTCGTGTCATTGCAGCGGAACACACGGGCTTGCTGGCGCGTGACGAGCGTGAGGCGTTGGAATTGCGCTTCAAGTCCAAACAACCGCGCGAGTGGTACGAAAACCTGCTCTCAGCCACGCCCACTTTGGAGATGGGTGTGGACATCGGTGACTTATCTTCGGTGCTTCTGTGCTCGGTGCCGCCTAATCAGGCCAGCTTTTTGCAACGCATGGGTCGTGCCGGTCGGCGCGATGGCAATGCCTTCACGACCACGCTGGCGGACGGCAGCAGCCCGCATGATCTTTACTTTTTTGAAGAAACGCAGGAGATGCTGACCGGCGAAGTATCCCCGCCGGGCGTGTTTCTGCAGGCGGCCGAAGTATTGCGCCGCCAACTGTTTGCGTTTTGCATGGACGACTGGGTCAGCACCATCAGCAGTGCCTCCGCTTTTCCGGACAAAACATCTCCCGCCCTGGACGCAGTTGAGCAGGTCAGTCAGGGTCGCTTTCCCTATAACTTTTGCGACCATGTACTGACCAACGAGCCGCGCTTGTTTGCCGCTTTCATTGAGTTGCTGGGGGCGGATGTGGACGCGGTGGTGGCTAAGCGACTGCAAGACTTCATTCAGGGGCAGGGCGATGCCGATGGCTTGCGCTCGCGCTTGCTCAAA
>CAJAFJ010000702.1 GCA_903938955.1 uncultured beta proteobacterium
AGCTGTTGGCAGCGTCTTGGGCGGCCGCAATTCGGGCGTCATCGGTCGCACCTTGCGCCAAGGCCCTGGCAGCAGCAATGCCCGCTGCATCCACCGCACCATTCAATTTGGCTTTGACGCCGAAGGCACGACCTGAATCGACTGCGAGACCGGCAAACCCGACCAAGACAATCATCAAGATGCCAACAAGTACCGCTATCTGACCGCGTTGGGATTTTTGTTGACGTAAATACATTCCGCTGTTCCTATCAATAAATCAGAGATAAGTTGAAGAGTAGAGATCGAGGTCCGTTTGAATCAGGTACCCGGTGAAAGGCAAATATTCATAGACGATTTCGACAAAATAGACTTCTCCGCCCAGGGTGAGCGGGAAGGGCAAAGTGACCGTACGGCTCAGGGTGGACGTGGGCACATTGCACTTGCCACTGCTAGTCCAGCTTGGACAGGTCCACAGCCTGCTGTTGAGCGCCATATTGCCGTCGCTGCTCTTGGGGCGCTGCTGCTCGTCTACAACAGCAATAACGGTGTTGTTTCCGCCACTGACGCCTTTGATTCTTGAGATATACATGATTCCGTGCGCACGCATGTCTAACGGAGCAGAGGTGAAATTCAGTACAGAGATGATGGATTCCGAACTCTGTGATGTTCGTGATGCAAGGTTGGCACCTTCCCGACTCATGGTCGAGATAATGTTGTTAAAGTGAATTGCACGAGAAAAGTCCACGACTCCTAGCAGCAGGGTCAGCAAGATTGGCAATATGAGTGCGAACTCAACCATGCTGATGCCTCGGGATGCACGGCGACCTTTCGGGAGTGGTTTGCTGCGCAGCATCAAAAGGCCTCGTTTTTCATGGTTGCGCTCACGGCAAATGCATATTCACCATCGGTAAATAATGACCGGACAATGGGAGTTAGCAGGGGCAATGTGCAATTGACCGTAATGACGATAATTTGATTGGCAGCAGCACATGAATTCCCCGCGATTGGCGTAATTACTGGGGGAGTGCCTGTACTGACGGTAGAGAAAACAACGGTGGGCGACACCCGGTCAAAAAACCCCATGGACTGGTGTCTCATTTCAGCGACGGCCGCATCGCATCGGTCTTGCGCTGTTCCGGTGGGGTTTGGATCAAGATTGGACTGGCCGGTTACCGCATACCGCGCGCCCTCCCGAACGGCGTGCTGCATTGACAGGTTTCCCAAAAACAAATAACTGAAATCGAGGATTCCCAAAAGGAGCGTAAAGAGGACGGTCGCGGTCAAGGCAAATTCAACGATGGCAGCACCCCGCTCTTTTCGCTGAAAACGACCATTTTTTCTTGCTCTCATTGCAGTTCCTTGCCTTGTGTTACCTGTAATAAAGCCTTCTATGAAAAGGAAAATAATGCGCAGGTTTTTTGGGGCTGTAAATGCAGTGTCAAACCATTTCAGGCTCTTGCATTTCAATACCATCGTCCCTGCCTGTGCATGATATTTTCGGCAGGCGCGTTGCGCGCACGAGGCGCGTGATCCACGTCACGCTGCCTTGATATTGAGATCGTGCGGGGCTGTGGCAATAGCGGCACAAAAGCCTTGCGCCCGCTACCAGCGAAGGGTCAAGGTAATGTTGGGATCCGAATAGACGCCCGGCTGGTCAGCCAAGTTGGCTGCACTGCTGTCAATCTTTCCGTAGATGGTGATCTGCTGGTTGGTCAATGGGCCTGTGATGGTCTGCGAATAACGGTCTGCGCTGGAGGTCCCCCAGACATTGGAATACCCGGCGTCCTGGTACAGGTTGTAGGTGATGTATCTCGCGCCGTTTGCTTGTCTTCGTTGTGCAACAGTGCCTGCGCCTTGGCTCAAAGCGACGGTGAACGCAGCGCCCGTTCCGGAGCCGGTTGTCGAGCAGCTGACGCTAAAGCTGGTGGCCGAGGTCATATTGCCCAACAGGTTGGTGACAAACACCATGTTTGGCGGTTTGGTCACCGTGCAGTCCCTAATGGTGATTGCTGCATTCGCAGCGTGGGATGCGACCAAGCCCAGCACAATTGCGCTTAGCCAGGGCCGGAGCCTTAGGGTTGGGCGCAGGCGCGCTGCTGTGCTGGCGCCGTTTGCTTGCGGGAGGGCGCCCGGGTGTGCGGTGGTGCAGGCCTTCATTGCTTGCGCTCAATAGGTCACCGTGGCGGTGATGCTGTCCGTGTATGCCCCGACGCTGGGGTCATACTGGTTTTTGGGAATCTTGCCGTAGACCGTGATGGTGTTTTCCGTGACCAGGCCCGCGCCTGTGCCAGCAAGGGCCCCGGTGCTGGCGCCCCAATTGGTGGTGCGCCCGCTGTTGGAATACAGGTGGTAGTTCAGCGCAGTGGCGCCGCCATTGCTCATGGTGCGTGCCGTGTCCGAGCCACTAGCCCCCGCGCTCAGGCCCACGGTATAAATCAAGCCGGAGCTGCATTGCACCTTGAAGGTGGTCGAGCCCAAGGTGTCGCTGTTTGACGTGGGGTCATAGGTGCCAAAGCTCAGGCCCGTGGACGCGGTAGACACCACGCACACGCCTGAGATGGTGGTGGTAACCGCAAACGTGGTGGTGGCAGTGCCCGCATGGCCCAGGCTGGCCAAAGTGCCCAGCGTGAGACACAGCGCGGTGTTGCGAATGAATTTTCCCAAGGGCA
>CAJAFJ010000703.1 GCA_903938955.1 uncultured beta proteobacterium
CAGCACTTCGTCCATGCGACAGCCGTTGCTCGCGCCCACATCCATGTACTCGATGAAGCGCAGCACGATACGCCCGCCACACTGCTCACGAGAGTGGCGTGCCATCGGCACGATTTCCTGTTCGTTGGTGCCGCGCTTGACCACCATATTGACCTTGATCGGCCCCATGCCGGCAGCGCGCGCGGCTTCAATTCCATCCAGCACTTCCTGCACCGGAAAGTCCACATCGTTCATGGCCCTGAATACCGCATCATCCAATCCGTCCAGGCTGACCGTCAACCGCTTTAGTCCGGCGGCCTTGAGTGCCTCGGCCTTGCGCGCCAGCAGCGCACCATTGGTGGTGAGGGTCAGGTCCAGTGCGGCGCCGTCCGGGGTGCGCAAGGTGGCCAGCTGCGCAATCAGGATTTCGATATTCTTTCGCAGCAGCGGCTCGCCACCTGTCAGGCGAATTTTCTGCACGCCATGCGCCACAAACTGGCGGGCGATGCGGGTGATTTCTTCAAAAGTGAGCAGCGACGCGTGCGGCAGGTAAGGGTAGTCCTTGGTGAACACATCCTTGGGCATGCAGTAGCTGCAGCGGAAGTTGCAGCGGTCGGTCACGCTGATGCGCAGATCGCGCAGTGGCCTGCCGCGCGTGTCGCTCAGCAAGCCCGCAGGTTCCCACAACGCGCCTGCAGTTGCAGCAGGTATGGCGAGCGCCGTGGCACGCTGGTCAATCAGAGGAACAATGCGCGGGTGTGAATTTTCAGCCATGGCGCTATTGTCCACGCTGCCGCGGGCTGTGGGGCGAATCTACCTGCGTTGGTGAGGACTTTGGCGTTCGCCTAGTGATGGCTCAAAGGCAGGTAACCATTGCGGGCCGCCGTGACCACGGCCTGCGTGCGGTTTTGCACCTCGAAATGGCGCAGAATGGCTGCCACATGGGTTTTGACGGTTTCTTCGGAGACGTGCAGATGGTCGGCAATTTCACGGTTGGCCAGTCCATCCAACAGGCAACGCAGCACCAATTCCTGGCGTTGCGTGAGCATGGGTTTGCTGCTGGGGTCACGGGCCAATACGACGGTGCCATTGAGCTCCTGTGGCAAATAGATGTCACCGTTGAGCACGCTGCGCACGGCGCGCAGCAATTCGTCACTGACGCAGGATTTCGTGACAAATCCGGCCGCGCCCGCCTGCAGTACCTGGCGCATGATCTGGGTATTGGCTGATCCGGACAGCAGAACAATGGGCAGCTCAGGGTGTTGCTCGCCAAAAATAGGGAGCGCATCCAATCCATTCATGTCGGGCAAGTGGTAGTCGAGCAGCACCAGGTCCAGGTCGCCGTGTGCTTGGGCAAGCGAGAACGCTTGTGCACAGGTGCCGGCCTGTAACACTTCGACGCCTTCTTCCAGACCTTTCAGGACCTGGCGCAGCCCTTCACGCACAAGTGCGTGGTCATCAACGACGAGAATTTTCACCTGGCACTCTTTTTTCCAACTTTTTTTGATCCCCGGGTCGCATCGTAAAGGTTTTTCACCGGGTGTTCATGACAGATATCAAATGCACAAAGTAACAAGGCCCGCTTGCGCGGGCCTTGCATTCGGTATCAATCAGGCAAATTAGCCGCCGTGGATCTTCATCATGAGTGGCACGATCAGTAGGGCCACGATGTTGATGATCTTGATCAGCGGGTTCACA
>CAJAFJ010000704.1 GCA_903938955.1 uncultured beta proteobacterium
ACAAAGCACTTGAGCAGGTAGTTGTAAAACACCAAGTCAATGTAGAAATCTTGCGTTTCGGTGCTGATGCGCTGTTGGCGGGCCACAAAGGCAAAGCCCTTGCCCAGCTCCATCAAAAAGTGTTGCAGCTTGTCCATCAGCGCCGTTTCCAGCTTGGCTTCCAGCAGTCGCCCTGTGTCTGGCAGACCCAAAAACTCCAGCATCACCGGGTCCCGCACAAAAGCGCGGGGCGACTGCTCCAGCGCGGCCATGTTGGACTGCGCCTCAGAAGTGACAGCGGCCTTGTCCTGACTCAGCAGCAGACGCTCGTAATACAGGCTGCCAATTTGCCGCTCCAGCGCGCGCGTACTCCAATTTTGGGCCGCTGACTCTTGCACATACCACTGCCTGGCCTCGGCGCTATCCACCCGCAGCAGCAGGCGGTAGTGCGTCCAGCTCAATTCGTGACGCAGTGCGTCACGAATTGGAAACGCTTGGTAAAAGAGCCTCATGTAGCGAAGATTGGATGCATCAAAGCCCCGCCCAAACTCCGCCGCCAGCGCCTGCCCAAGCTGCGGTAGCAGCCGCTGCCCATAGGCCGCCCGCTGGGCACCACCCTGCTCAAACTCCACAATGTGCTGCCCAATGTGCCAGTAAGTCTGCACTTGGACGGCATCCACCGCTCGCAACACTTGCTGGCGCGAATCGGCAATCAGCTGGCGCAAGCTGCCCAGCAAAGGCGCAAAGACTTCAGCGGGAGTGCTACCTGCGCTGATCTTCTTGCCAAGTTGTTTTTGGTTTGGTTCGGTCATGACTATTGCTTACTGTCTTGCCAAGGGTGATGAATTTGCTACACAGCGTGTAGCAAATTCTCTACACGCTGTGTAGAGAATTGAAAACAACTCAATCGCGCTCATACCCCAACCGCCTCCGCCGTGGGGAAAAGCTGCTGCATCAGCCCTTTCTTGTGGGTCTTGAGGGTGTCGAGTTTTTGGGTGGCGGCGGTGATGAGGTCGTCGAGGGTGGTGAGGCAGTTGGCGATGCGTTGTTGTTCCGCGTAGGGAATGAGGGGAATCTTCAGCCGGGAGAATGTCTCACCGGTCAGATGCTTAATGCCGCCTCCGGTGAAGAGCATTTCGAACTGGGTCGTTCCTGCAAGATTTTCGAGATGGAGCACTAAAAGCTTTGGCTCGAACGGCACATTGAATCGGACACGATGAATCGCCTTCTGAAATTTCAGGTCCGGCAAGTTTCCATCCCAAACAGCCGCGCGACCCGGTTCACCTCCTTCGCAAACAACTACATCCCCCGCATTCAACCCAAAGCGTTCCAGCTCGCGGTCATCAAAATACATTTGCGGCAGATTTGATGTATTCACATCATTCCAACGCACAGAGAGGTTGTTCAGATAAGGCAGAAGATTTCCCGTCCTGTGCTTCTGCTTATCTAGCATCTTGCCAAGTTTGATTTCGGCGATTTCTCTCAATGCAACTTCCCCCCACGCACTGGAGTTTTGAAACTCAGGAAAGCGCAGACGCGGTTGGGTTTCACCTTCGCGGGGGAAAAGTTGCTGCATCAGCCCTTTTTTATGGGTCTTGAGCGCGTCCACTTTGCGGGCTTGCGCGCCGATCAGCTCGTCCAACGAACTCAGGCAATCGGCAATTTTTTGTTGCTCAGTTTCTCGCATTGGAACGCCAATCGACAACTTCTCCAAGACATCCACCGATAACCCCGGCTGCGCTTGCCCGGTTGCGAAGCGGTTCAAATTCAAAAAATCAAGAATAAAAAACAACCAATCACCTGCGACTCCATTCTTTGGAGTCACAACAATCGCATGTTCAGTGGCATGAAACTGTCCAATGCCCTGCTTAACATTTCCACAAAGTGCGCCCTGACGCCCAATGAGCGAATATTTCCCCGAATGGGTGAATGTGGCCGTATATCCACGCAAGCCATTCCCGCCATAGCAGGGATACAAACCTTGCTCGCTCAGCTCCCGTATTTCTGACGCAGATACAAATTTCCCGGCCCGCATTTGGCAGGCCAGATCCAATGGCGTTAGCCCCCACCCTGCCGTGCCTCGAAACTCCGGAAACCGCAGCTTGGGCAACAGCGCAGGTTGATCGTCTGCAATTCGGCCCTTGGTTTTCATCTTATTGCTCATCTGCGCCAAGTCCTGTTGTGTCTTTTTCCAGCTTTTGCACGGCAGCATCAAAGTCACTGACATAAAGGCGGTCCTGCACGATGCGGTATTTCTCGAATTCACTGATCGCGTGCGCTTTGGCGATTTCAGCGTTGACTTTGCCTGCAGATTGCAAAACTTCGCGGTCGGTGGCGGCAATAAAGCGGTTCAGGCGCGTTTCCCAGTCTTGCATGGTCATGGGGATTTGGCGCAGAGCCATGTCTTCGGCCACATCCAGGTAGGCGGAAACGAGGCGTTGCAGTTGCGCCATTTCGTTGTCAGTCAGATAGTTTTTGGCGACGACGACATCGAACTTTTGGACTTTGCCTTGCGGCGCGTCTTTCCAGGTGGTCAGGCCCATGGAGTTTTTTGTGGCATCGGCACGATGAAGGATGACTTCTGCCGCCGTCTGGCCGTGAATGGCCCAGTGGAGCTTGTTTTGCACGGTGGCAAAGAAACGTTTGGTGGCGGCGGCGGTGACGTCGTAGTCGGTTGAGGTCGCGTAAATATCGGTGATTTTTTGGTAAAACTTGCGTTCGCTGAGGCGGATTTCGCGGACGCGCTGGAGCTGTTCCTCAAAATACCGCTTGGTCAGGATGGAGCCGTCGTTTTTCAGACGCTCGTCATCCATGGCGAAGCCCTTGATGGTGAAGGACTCGATGATGCCGGTAGCCCATTTGCGGAACTGCACCGCGCGCTCAGAGTTCACCTTGTAGCCCACAGAGATGATGGCGGCGAGCTTGTAATGCTGGGTGTTGTAGGTTTTGCCGTCGGCGGCAGTTATCCTAAAAAATTGGATAACTGAGTTTTGCTCCAACTCATGGTCAGCGAAGATGTTCTTGAGGTGATAGCTGATGGTTCTGACATCCACATCGTATAGAAGCCCCATCATTTTTTGCGTGAGCCAGACGTTTTCATCGGCATAAACGGCTTCCACACCACCTTTGCCACTGGCGGCAACGAAGGTCAGGTATTGCGCAGCCGACGAGCGGATGAGGGACGGCGCAGCAGAGGTCTCGCCTTTTTTCTTATTGTTCATACGCGCTAAGCCCTGAAATGTCGTGGCCTTGAGTGCGTGTGTTCAATTTTGTTGTCGCCGGTGATCGTTTCATCAGAGCAAGCTCCTTGCTTTTTCGGTGAGGCGGTATTGCTGCAAGCGGCTGTTGGGTTTGTTGGG
>CAJAFJ010000705.1 GCA_903938955.1 uncultured beta proteobacterium
TATTAACTTTATTTCTGCGCAAACCGGTGTGCGGGCGGTTGATTCGCTGACCGACAACAAGGGCATCACCTTGGTGGCCGATGACGGACGCAACATCGAAATTGTGTTCAACACGGCCAACTCGGATTCGGATTTTTCACGCTTAACAGGTTTGAAACAAGGCGTTCAATCGGGCACCTATTCCCTGGAGAGCGCAGTAGAGACGCCGATCACCGTGACCACAGCCACCAACGGCAAGATTGTTCGCGCCGGTTTGGAGTTGGCAGACTACAACAGCAAAACGCTGAGCACGGTCAGCACCAAGACGCGTGCCGAGGCCCAAACCGTGGCCCAGATCAAATCCTTGGGCATAGGTGACCTGAAAATCAATGGGGTGGCCATCCGCGCTGCTTCACCGGCCGATGACACGCTGTCAAGTGTGCGCGCCAAAACCAGCACGCGTGTGGCCAGTGCCATTGCGACGGCTGCGGCCATCAATGACAGCAGCGAACTCACGGGTGTGACCGCCAAGGCCATCCCCGTCAAGGTGGAAGGCAGTGTTACCAGCCGCGACAAGCCTATCGCCAATGGCTCATACTCTTTGTTTATCAACGGGCAAAACGTGCCAGTTGACATGACCACCGATCAAACCGACTCACAGCGCCGCGAGGCCGTGGTCAATGCCATCCACAAAAATGCCGGTTTGACCGGTGTGGATGGTGTGGACAACGGTGCGGGCGGCATCACCTTGACCGCCGTGGACGGTCGCAACGTGTCGATTTGGTTCGACAGCGAGTTGGTCAACGCCGGCAGCTTTGGCCTGGGGTTTGGCACTGGATCGAACAATCCCCCTGGCGTGACTGGCATCGCCGGTGCTGAGGTGACCTCTGATGGCGCCCACACAGCCTATGCTTCGATTGCCCTCGAGTCCACCAAAGCCATCACCGTGGAGCCGGGTGACAATGGATTCACCTCCGACGGCGACTTTGTCAACCTAGGGTTCTCGCAAGGCACCTTTGGTGGTGAAGTAGACCAAGCCACCAGCAAAATGTCGCCTCCGCGCACCGGCCGTCTGGCTTTCCAGATCGGTGCCAATGAAGGGCAAAAAATCACCATCGACCTGGCCGACTTTGGCAAGGGCGGTCCCATCACCGGTGAGATCACCTGGGATGCGGATTTGGATCCATTGCCCCCAGGCGCGGCCATCCCTGACGCGATGCAAGGTGGTCCCAATTTGATGGGCAAGCCTTTGACGCGCACCTTCATCAGCTCCAACGAAGCCGCGCAAGACGTGCTCAAAAAGCTCGATGTGGCGATGGACAGGGTCAACCAAACCCGTGCCACCATGGGTGCGGTGATGAACCGACTGGACCACGTGATCAACAACTTGACCAATGTGTCGATGAACTTGTCGGGCTCACGCAGCCAGATCGAGGACGCCGACTACGCCTCGGCCAGCACCGAGTTGGCCAAGACGCAGATCATGCAACAGGCTGCCACGGCAGTGCTGGCGCAGGCCAATACCAGCCAGCAATCGGTTCTGAAGTTGTTGCAGGGTTAAGCGTTATCCTCTGACGGGTGAAACTACCTAGCCTGGAGGATGCGCAGTGCCTGACAAGACCCCCGAAACTGGCGTAGGTGTTTATGTGAGCGGGCCCAATTGCTGGAAGTGTCATCACTTCGCAGTGAGTTGGGACCACACCAAACCCTATGCCTGCCGCTTGATGGGCTTTAAAAGCCGCGTCTTGCCGGCCATGGAGGTGCTGCGCACCGATGGCACGGCGTGCCTGGGTTTTACCGAAAAACAAAACCGCCCCAAGATCAAAGTGGTGGACGCATCCCCTGCGACAAAAGAACCAAACAAGCCCGAGCGCACACGACGCAAGCTGACTTCGACGCAAATGTGGGAAGCCTGAGGGCTTTACCGACACACCCACGCTGTCGGGTTTTCGTCTGAACAGCAAAAGACCAACACATTAGGTTTCATTTGGTCAGATAAGTGAAATTAAAAGGGTTGGATTAGAAGCTGGCACACCCCTTGCATTACAGCCTTACCTTAATAACAGGCTGTTCAAAGTGAATGCTTCTTCTGTCAACGCCATTCAAGCCGTCTGGTTGGACCCCTTCAGTCCACTGGCCGACGCCGATCGCGCTCAGCTCGATGCCGCTGGTATCAGCTTGCAAACCGTCGCTACCCTGGGTGAATTGCATGTGGCCTTGCGCCGCGCCCATGTGTTGATCATCCGCTTGGGTGACAACGCTGAGCTCTTGGGTGAAGTGCAAACCCTGATTGGCCAATTGGGTCACCGCATGCCGGTGATTTGCCGTGTCGAGCGCCGCCGCATGGAGGTCGCTGTGGACGCCATGCGCCTGGGTGCTTTGCATGTGCTGCCCGCCGATGAGTGGAGCACCCCGTTGTGGGCCGATGCCGTCGCCGCTTTGAACGTCAAGGCCCAAGCCCCTAAAAGTTTTGTGTTTGTCGATCCCGTCAGCCAACAGCTATTGGCCTTGGCCCAACGCGTGGCCCAAACCGAAGTCACCGCCTTGTTGGTCGGCCCCACGGGTGCTGGCAAAGAGGTGTTGGCCCGCGTGCTGCACGAAGCCTCGCCCCGCGCCAAAGGCCCGTTCGTGGCCCTCAATTGCGCGGCCTTGCCCGAGCACTTGATCGAAGACATGCTGTTTGGCCATGACAAAGGCGCTTTCACCGGCGCGCACAAAGAGCACAAAGGCCTGTTCGAACAAGCCCATGGCGGCACCGTGTTTTTGGACGAAATTGGCGAA
>CAJAFJ010000706.1 GCA_903938955.1 uncultured beta proteobacterium
GACCTTCTCATTACGAATGACAAATTAAGCACATTTGCAATCATTCGTCGGTGTTGAATTTACCCTATAGAATCAATACAAATCAACAGCTTACGATTATTTTTTGAAGATTCATCATTCTGCTGTGTTGATTGGTTTTCGGTAAATCGTCTTACATCCGCCCTTACATCCTGGCGATGTAAGGGCGCAAGGGATTCAACATGGCAAAGATTGCATTCACCGCTGGCCGGGTTGCCGGGTTCAAGTGCCCGATTGGCAAGGCTCAGGCTTTTCTGTGGGACGTGACCGCGCCGGGGCTGGGGCTCAGGGCAACGCCAGCCGGAAAACCAGCCTATGTGTTTCAGGGTGAGTTCCAGCAAAAGAGCATCCGAATAACAATTGGGAGCCCGGACGCCTGGAGCATTCCCCTAGCTCAAGAAAAGGCCCGCGAACTGCAGCGCCAGATTGATAACGGGCACGACCCCCGCGACCTGAAGCGCGACGTACTGGCCGCCGCCACTGAAAAGAAAGCTGCCGCCACTGCCCAAGCCCTGACAGTCGGTGACATCTGGCCGCGCTACCTGGCAGAAGGCAAGCCCAAGCGCAAAGACGCATGGAAGCCGGGTTATCGTGCCTCATTGGACGTGATGGCCGCGCCCGGTGGCGTGAAGAAAATAAGAGGGCAGGGGTTGACCCGACCGGGGCCGATATACCCCTTGATGGCGCTGGCGCTGGGGGCCGTGACTGAAGATGCCCTGCAAATCTGGTTTGAACGCGAAGCCCTGACCGCCAAGCACCAAGCCGCCCGCGCATTGATGATGTTTCGTGGTTTCCTGCGCTGGTGTTCTGCCCGTCCTGAATATCGCAAGCTGATAGACCGTGATGCCGGCAAAGCCCCTGCCATTCTGGAGAACCTGCCGCAAAACACCAAGCGAGTTGACGTGCTGGGTGTTGCCCAGTTGCCCGGCTGGTGGCGAGGCACCGAGCAACTGAGTAACCGCACTGCCGGTGTTTACCTGAGAGCCTTGGTCCTGACCGGGGCACGCAAAGAGGAATTGGCCGCGCTCAAATGGGTGCATGTTGATTTTCAGTGGCACAAGCTGACCCTGGCTGACAAGGTGGAGCAGACCCGCACCATTCCATTGACCCCTTACCTGGCGCAGCTGCTGGCAACCTTGCCACGGCGTAACGAGTTCGTGTTTGCCAGCGCTAGCAAAGAGGGTCGAATCAGCGATGCCCGTTCGAGTCACACCAAAGTTTTGCAAAGTGCCGGTATTGAACACCTGACCTTTCACGGCTTGCGTCGCACCTTCACGCAGCGCGGCAGAAGCGTGGTTCCTGCAGGTGCCGTTGCCCAGATTGAAGGACACAAACCCAGTGCCACGGCTGAAGGCTATGCCGTGCTGCCGCTGGACGACTTGAGGCCCTATGCGGCGCTGATTGAAGCGAAGATTCTGGCGCTGGCCGGGGTGGCGTTCGACGCCGAGGTGGAGCCGGGCAAGCTGCGCGTGGTTAATAGCTAACTTGTAAATCAAGGCTTAACAGTTTATGATTCTCACATTCCGGCATAAAGGGCTTGAAGCTTATTTCAAGACTGGCCGCATGACAGGCATTCAACCCATTCACGCCAAGCGCCTGCGCGAGTTGCTGACCGCCTTGAATGTCGCCAGTGGACCGCAAGACTTGGCGCGTCCTTCGTGGCGCTTGCATGGCCTGTCTGGCGACCGTGCTGGGTTTTATGCCGTGACCGTACAGGCGAACTGGCGGCTGGCCTTCCGGTTTGTTGGTGCAGACGTAGAGCTATTGGATTATCTGGATTACCACTGAGAGGCACATCATGAACATGCACAACCCAGCCCATCCGGGCGAACTGCTGACCGGCTGGCTTGACGACTTGGGCGTAAGCGTGACGGGTTTCGCTGCGCATATCGGCATCAGCCGCGTGATGTTGTCGCGGGTGCTGCACTGTCATGCCGCCGTGAGTGCTGATATGGATTTGAGATTGTCCGAAGCCTTGGGAACGTCGCCGGGGTACTGGCTGGCGCTGCAAACCCAGCGTGATTTATGGACGGCGCGCCAGACCGCCAAAGACCGCAAGCGCATCAAACGCATGGCCGCGCCTGAATCGGTGGCGGCATAACGTGAAAAAGCCGACATTCGCCACGGGCACCGACTGGGAGCGGGTCAAACGCGAAGCTGCAGCCGATGCACCCATTGATGACCAGTCCGGCCCGTATGACCCCAGCGACACCGCTGCCGTGTCTGCCTACTGGCAACAGGCAACCATTACCGGAGGACGGGACAGGCAAACCCGCATCAATGCTGTGCTGCGTGATGCCGTGGCGCACGGTGTGACGAAGCCATGAATTCACCGCGCGATGCAAGCCATGACGAAACCGTGGTGGCCATGCTCAAAGCCGCCCCGGACTTTGCCAGCGAGTATTTAGCCGCAGCCCTGGAAGAGGCAGAGTTGCCGGGTGGTCAGACTGCGCTGCTGGCCGCACTGCGCCATATTGCAGAGGCCCAAGGCATGACCGCTCCCAGGCACGTTCAACCAGCGCCAGCGAAGGCCGACTAAACAGTTTTGCCCCAGCTAGGCCCGCCTCGAAACCGGGTTGAAAAGTCGGACACCTTCACCGACCTGCTGGGGCAGATTTATGAGGGCTGCGCTTTGAAGGAGTGCTATGAGTTTTATCGAATCGCTTGATGATGCCGGGATTGTTTGGAGTGACTATGACGCTGCAACAGGCTGGCCTAAAGCCATGAACCTTGACCGTTTGGTCATACTTCAATATCCAAATAATGACAGCCGACAAGTC
>CAJAFJ010000707.1 GCA_903938955.1 uncultured beta proteobacterium
CGGGCACCGGCAGCGACGGCGCCCAGGGCGTGCGGGCGATCAAGGCCGAAGGTGGCATGGTCATGGCGCAAAGCCCGGCCTCCACCGAATTTGACGGCATGCCGCGCAGCGCGGTCGCCACGGGCGTGGTGGACTTCCAACTGGCGCCCAATGAGATGCCCGCCCAGCTTTACGCCTATGCCACCCACGCCTTCGGCGGCACCCCGCGGCCCGCCAGCGCCCAGGAGAGCCACAACGACAGCGCGTTGAAAAAAATCTTTATCTTGCTGCGCGCCCAGACCGGCCACGACTTTTCCAACTACAAGCCCAGCACCATCCACCGCCGCATCGAGCGCCGCATGGCGGTGCACCAGATTGACACCCTTGACACGTATGTCAAGTACCTGCAACAGACCCCGACCGAGGTCGAAGCGCTGTTTGGCGACCTGCTGATCGGGGTCACCAATTTCTTTCGCGACCCCGAGGCGTTCGAGGTGCTGGAGCAGGTCGCCATCCCCAAGCTGTTTGAGAACAAGCCCGCAGGCGGGCTGGTGCGCGTCTGGGTGACGGGGTGTTCAACCGGAGAAGAGGCCTACTCGATTGCCATCTTGTTGCAAGAGCGCATGGCCGCGCTCAAGACGCCCTACACCGTGCAGATTTTTGCCACCGACATTGACAAACGGGCCATTGCCACAGCCCGTGCCGGTCTGTTTCCGGCCGGGATCAGCGCCGACATCACGCCCGAGCGGCTGGCGCGCTTCTTTACGGTGGAGCCGGACGGCAGCGGCTACCGCATCCACAAGGGCATCCGCGACCTGATGGTGTTCTCGGAGCAAGATGTGATCAAGGACCCACCGTTTTCAAAGCTCGACCTGGTCACCTGCCGCAACCTGCTGATCTACATGAACGCGGCGCTGCAAAAGAAGCTGATCCCGCTGTTTCATTACGCACTAAAACCCGGCGGCCAGCTGTTTTTGGGCACCTCCGAAGGCATTGGCGAGTTTGACGAGCTGTTTACGGTGATTGACCGCAAGGCCAAGCTGTACCAACGCAAAGATAATTTTGAGGGCATGCAACGCGTGAACCTGGCGCGTTTTCAGCCCCTCAGCACGCTGCCCGAGGTGATGCTGCCGCGCAGCAGTGCCGTCAAGCAGGCGCTCCCGGGCAACAAAACGCTGCGCGAACTGACCGAGCAGGCACTGTTGCTGCAATGGGCGCCAGCCAGCGCGCTGGTCAATGCCAAGGGCGACATTTTGTACCTGCATGGGCGCACCGGCATGTTCCTGGAGCCCAGCCCGGGCGAGGCTGGCATCAACAATATTTTGAAAATGGCCCGCGAAGGGCTACGCCGCGACCTGACGACCGCCTTGCTGCAAGCGGCTAGCCGCCTGGAGAGCGTGCATTTTCAGAACCTGAACGTTAAAACCAACGGCCACTTCACACGCGTCAACCTGAGCGTATCGCCCGTCAAGACTGGCCCCGCCGCCCTGCAACCGGCACCCGAAACCACGCTGTACCTGGTGGTGCTGCAGGAAGCCCCACCGGGCGAGCCGGCGCCCTTGTCACCCGCCGCCGCCGAGGTCAGCGGCACGACCGCCCCGCCCATGGATGCCGAGGCCCGCATCGCCGCATTGCAGCTTGAATTGCGTTCCAAGGACGAATACCTCCAGTCCACCCATGAGGAGTTGGAAAGTTCCAACGAAGAACTCAAATCGTCCAACGAAGAGATGCAGTCGGTCAACGAAGAATTGCAGTCCACCAACGAGGAAATGGAAACCTCGCGCGAAGAACTGCAGTCAGTCAATGAAGAACTGGCCACAGTCAACACCGAACTACAAACCAAGGTGGCCGACCTGTCGCGGGCCAATAACGACATGAACAACCTGCTGGCTGGCACCGGCATTGGCACCGTGTTTGTGGACCACCAGCTGCGCATCCTGCGCTTTACCC
>CAJAFJ010000708.1 GCA_903938955.1 uncultured beta proteobacterium
CGGTGCAATACCTGTAATTGAAGTCTCCCACCACCGCGCCGGGAATGACGTTGCTGGCGCCCGTGCCGCCGGGGATGTTGCTGTCCTGCCAGGAGGTGGGCGGGACGTAGGCATTGCCCTGGTCCCATTCGATCGCCACCAGTTCGGCCAGCGCCGGGGCCAGCAGATGAATCGGGTTTTTCGCCAGGTGCGGGTAGGCAATGTGGCCTTGCACGCCTTTGACGGTGAGCTTGCCGCTCATGGTGCCGCGGCGGCCGTTTTTGATCATGTCGCCGGTTTGCTCCAGCGACGTGGGCTCGCCGACGATGCAATAGTCCAGGCGCTCGCCGCGCTGCTTCAGCAGCTCACAGACGATGACGGTGCCGTCGTTGGCCGGGCCTTCTTCGTCGCTGGTGAGTAAAAAGCCGATTGACAAAGGCGTGTCGGGCTGTGCGACGACGAACTCTTCAACCGCCACGACAAACGCGGCCAGCGAGGCTTTCATGTCACTCACGCCCCGGCCATACAACTTGCCGTCACGGTGCGTGGGGGTGAAGGGGTCACTCTGCCACTGGTCCAGCGGGCCGGTGGGAACCACGTCGGTGTGACCGGCGAACACGATGAGTTCGGTCGCGGCCGGTGTCGGCAGCACGGGCGACCGCTTGGCCCATAAATTGGTGACGCGGAAATGTTCGGGTCCGCTGACGATCGTCTCGCAAACAAAACCCAGTGGCGCCAGCCGAGCGGCAAGGATGGCCTGGCAACCGGCATCGTCCGGGGTGTTGGATGCGCGCGAAATCAGTTGTTCGGTCAGGTGCAGCGTGCGGTTCATCAGTGCGTTACGTCCAGCGTGATTTCAGTGAACGAGGGTTGATCGTCCGGGTCTTCTTCGAAGAGCTCCGTGGCTTTGGCCTGCACGTTAAAGTCGTTTTGCAGGCGCCACATCAAATTGGTGGGGGAATCTGAATTGGCCAGGCCCTCCTTGCGGTCCACAGTGCCGTCCCGGATCAGGCGGGCAATGTCTTGCTCAAAGGTCTGGCCGCCTTCGGCCATAGATTTTTCCATGGCTTCTTTCACGCCCACAAAGTCGCCTTTGGTGATCATCTCGGACACCAGGCTGGTGTTGAGCATGATCTCCACCGCGGGGGTGCGCCCGCCAGTGGTGGTGCGCAGCAGACGTTGCGACACGATGGCTTTGGTGGCAGCCGCCAAGTCGCCCAGCATGGTCGGGCGCACTTCGACCGGGTAAAAACTCAGAATACGGTTGAGCGCGTGGTAGCTGTTGTTGGCGTGCATCGTGGCCAGGCACAGATGCCCGGACTGGGCGTAAGAGATGGCCGCTGACATGGTTTCGCGGTCACGGATTTCGCCAATCAGGATCACGTCGGGGGCCTGGCGCAGCGCATTTTTGAGGGCCACGGCGGTCGATGCGGTGTCGGAGCCTACCTCGCGCTGGTTGACCACCGAGCGTTTGTTTTTAAACAGGAATTCAATCGGGTCTTCAATCGCCAGAATGTGCCCGGACACGTGTTCGTTGCGGTAGTCCAGCATGGAGGCCAGCGTGGTGCTCTTGCCCGCGCCGGTGGCGCCCACCATCAGGAGCAGCCCGCGCTTTTCCATCACCAACTCACCCAGGCCCATCGGCACGCTGAGGCTATCCAGGGCGGGGATGTCCATCAAAATGAAACGGATCACCACCGCCACCGTGCCACGCTGGCGCATGGCGCTGATGCGAAACCGGCCGACGCCAGCCAAGCCCCAGCCCATGTTGAGCTCGTTGGTGTCTTCCAGCTCCTGCATGCGCGCTGGAGGCAGAATTTCGGCCAACAAGTTCATCGGGGCGTCTGTCGGCAGCACCTGGCTGTTGATGGGCACGCATTGGCCGTTGATACGGATCAGGGCCGGTGAATGGGCCGATAAATAGACGTCCGAAGCTTTCTTTTCGCTCATCAAACGAAGAATTCGTTCCATCGTGCCTGGTACACCGTTGGTTGCCATGGTTGCGCCCCTGTTGTCCGTAATGGTGGGTGGTTCGGGCTTGGGCTTAGTCGCGCAGCAAGTCGTTCAAGCTGGTTTTGGCGCGGGTTTGCGCGTCGACCGTTTTGACGATGATGGCGGCATACAGGCTGTATTTGCCGCCGTCTTTGGGCAAGGTGCCGCTGATGACGACCGAGCCGCTGGGCACGCGGCCGTAGCTCACGGTGTCTGTAGCGCGGTCGTAAATAGGGGTGCTTTGGCCGATATAGACGCCCATCGAAAGGACAGAGTTCTCTTCCACAATCACGCCTTCCACCACCTCAGA
>CAJAFJ010000709.1 GCA_903938955.1 uncultured beta proteobacterium
CTCAGCACCACCAGTGCCGGCGACGTCAGCCAGACCGGGCCACTGAGCGTGAGCGGCACGACGCTGTTGAATGCACTCGGCCAGGATGTCACGCTGGACAATCCAGCGAATGATTTTGCGGGCGCGGTATCGGCTACGGCCAACAACCTGCTGCTGGCCGACAGCAATGGCATTACCCTGGGCAACATCACCGCCGGCGGCACGCTGGGAGTAGCCGCTGTGACGGGTAATGTGAGCCAAGTTGCCGGAACTACTGTGGTAGCTGCCGGAGTAAAAACGATTACAGCCCCCAATGGAACCATTGCGGGGGGATTGCTTCCAGCGACGCCGCCACCTATCGCTGCAATGGTGCCGCCTATCAGCATTAATCCCACAGATAGTGCAACCGTCACGCCCATCAGTCCATTGGCGGCACCTGCCCTCACTGTCAGCGTAATTGGTGGCAGTGGGGAGTCGCAAGTCGGGGGTTCTGCTCCAGGGCCTCAGTTCTCGGCGCCTCGGGCTGCGGGTACGCCAGCGCCTGTCGACAGCGGCAACGTGGTAGTGATGCAGGTTCGGGATGCCACACCCGTCACGCAAGGCCGGGTTCAAGTTGAAGTGAACAGGCAGACGGTGCTTGCTGGGGCATTTGAGTTTGCCTTGCCCGCACAGGCAGTGCAGTCCTTGCTGGGTGCCACGACCGTGCCCTCGGCCTCACTTAGCAACAACGAGCCGCTGCCCACCTGGCTGCGCTTTAATCCACAAACCCGGAAATTCACTGCCGAAAACATCCCCGCTGATGGACTGCCTTTGCAGGTCGTTGTCAGTTCAGGCAGCATTCTTATAACGATAGAAATAACCGAGATGCAATAGCCGCATTGGTAGCATTAACAGCACCTCTTCATCCGCATTCACGCAGACCTTTAAAAATGACACGACTTTTTTTGAAACCTCACGCCCGCAGCCAAGCCGTTGCGGCCCTCATGTGTTTGACGAGCTTTGGCGCGCTGGCGTTGACAGACGACGCCAAAACAACCCTGTCCAAACCGTATGTGACCGTCAACGGCCTGGTTCAGACCAACGCCCGGGCGGAGTTGATGCTGCGCGAGCAACTGGCACGCGGTGTGGCCGACAGCCAGCAGTTGCGCGGCGGTGTGCGCGACACGCTGATCAACATGGCGCTCATGGAGCAGCAGGCCCGCCAAGCGGGCTTGGACAAAGATACCTTGGTACAGACGCAAATGGAGTTGGCCCGACAAAACATCCTGGCGCAGGCATGGCAACAAAAAGTGTTAAGCGAAGCCACCTTCAGTGAGGCCGAATTGCAGGCCGAATACGCGATTCAGGTGGCCCGCTTGGGTGATCAAGAGCTTTTGGTGCGTCACGTGCTGGTGAGTGACGAAACCACGGCCAAGCTGTTAATTGAGAAGCTGCAATCGGGGAGCTCTCTTTCTGACCTTGCCAAAGCGTATTCACGCGATGCTTCTACGCAAGGCCGTGGTGGTTTAACCGACTGGACACTGCCCATTAATTTGCTGCCTGTGGTGGCGCAAGCCGTGGCGAAATTAAGCAAGGGAAAATTCACACCACAAGCCGTGCAGTCCGCGCTGGGGTGGCATATTTTGCAACTCGAAGACACGCGGGCTTTTAAAGCCCCGTCACTGGAAGAGTCCAAAGGGCAGCTCACTCAAATTCTGGCGCGCCGTGTCATTGAAGCACGGCTCAAATCCTTGCGAGACGCGGCAAAAGTGCAATAACCCAGCATTTGAGGCATGACTTCAGCGGTCAGCCAGACAGCCTACTTCGGCAAAAAAATCAGCCAATAAATCAGCATCAGGTTAAACAGCAGCGACACCGCCAGAGCGACCTTCCACAGCGCCGTGGGGTCACGCTGCATCAGCGGCGTGCCTTGCGGGGCGTTCAAGGGGCGTGATGCGCCACGCTCCAGCGCCAGCAAAAACTCTTCTGCTGTCTCAAAGCGATTGCGCTTGTCGCGCGCCACGGCCTTGAGCAGCACATGGTTGAGCCAGATCGGGATTTCCGGGTTGTGACGGCTGGGCGGTGTCGGGTCGCGGTAGTAGCGCCCCACCTGGTAGGGCAGCACGTCGCCATAGGGCAGCTTGGCCGTGAGCAACTGATACAGCGTCACGCCCAAGGCAAACAAGTCGCTTTGTGCATCCGGCAACTCTTCAGGAGCGTCACTGGCCGACGCACCGGTTTTGGCACCCGCCTTGCCGTTAAAACCCCATTGCTCGGGATTGACGTAGCTCGGCGTGCCGGCGTGCAGTTCGCGCATGGACTTGGGTTCGCGCCCGCTCAGGGCCACCCCCAAGTCGAGGATGCGCAGCACACCATCGTCGCCCTGGTGCAGGTTGGCGGGTTTGATGTCGCGGTGAATCACGCCCTGGCGGTGCAGCCGACCCAGCGCCTTGAGCGCCTGCATGGTGGCCGTCAAGACCTGGGGCAGGTTGAACTTGTGCTGCCGGTCCAGTATCTGCTGCAAGGTTTCGCCGCCATGCCAGTCATACACCACATAAAAGGCGCTGCGGCTCTGCCCGCTGGGCAAGGCCTCATGAATATGGACCAGGTTGTCTGCGGCCCGTGATGTCTGCATGTGCTTGGCCAGCCAGGCCTCGTGGGCCAGCATGGCCCGCTCATCCGGGTCATGGGCCCGGGCGGGATGCAGCGTTTTGACGGCGTACAGCATCTGGCTGGCCGGGTCGCGCACCTGGTACACCACGTTGATGCCGTTGTCAGCCACCCGGGCGGTCACCACCAGGCCATCCAGCACATCGCCGACTTTGAGGTGCGGCGGTATCGGCAGCTGTTGCGCGGCCCGGTTGTCGTCCTGCAAGGTGGCGTCCAGCAAACCTTGCACGCGCACCACCAGGGCGGTCACGTTGTCGCGGCTACCGGCCTTGAGCGCCGTGTCCACCAGCACCGCGCTGGCATCCTGGGCACTGACGTTGTCGACCAGGGCCTTGAGACGGCGCTCGGGCACCTCGCCATGCACGCCATCGGTGAGCAAAATAAACACATCGCCCACCTGCAAGTCGCCCTGCACATAGTCCACCACCAGCCGGTCCTCAAACCCCACGGCGCGCAGCAGCTGGTGCGAAAAATCAGGATGATCCACCACATGGTCATGCGTCATTTGCAGGGTTTGCCCCTCGCGCAGCAGGTAGGCACGCGAGTCCCCCACATGCGCCAGCGCATACGACTGGCCGCGCAGCACCAGGGCGGTCAGCGTGGTCATGCCCATCACCGGATGGCGACGCCGGTTGATGCCCGTCAGCCACGAGTTCTGCGCCGAGATGATGCGGTCCAGCGCCACGGTGCTGTCCCAGGTCTGCGGCGTGCCGTAGTAGTCGCGCAGCAGGCTGATGACGGTGGTTTGCGCCGCCTCTTTGCCCATGCCGCCCCGACTCACGCCGTCGGCTACGGCGGCAATCGCGCCCATGTCTTCGTAGCCGACCTCGGGCAGCATGGCGGCACAAAAGTCTTCGTTGATGTCTTTGGTGCCCGCCGCTGAGGTGAAGCCGATGTCTAGTTCAAATGCCATGCACCACGACACGCAAGATCAATGCCCGGTATTGGTGCATGAAAGTCAACACGCTCAACCCACCAGCATTTGCATGCTGTGTTCGTAATACTCGGACAGCTGATCAAACACGTCCAGCAAGGTTTCGCTGGCATTGGCCAGCCGCACCTGACCGGCCGGGCGCCGGGCGTCGCTGGCACCGGCCAGCATCTGCTGCCAGCCCGCGGCAGCAGCGTCCAGCGACTGGCGGATGTTCTGCGTGCTGAGGGGCAGGCCATTGAGATAACTTAAACCCTGCTCAAACTCCGCCCTGACGCTGGCCATACCGGCCTTACAGCGCGGCCTCGCCGTGGCGTCGCCCAGCACACCGAGCAGCGCATATTTGGCAAAGCGCTGCGACAACATGCGCTGGCGCCCGGCCCGGTTGAGCACACACAGAGGCGCCACGGAACCGGCATTTTCCAGGCTACCGGTCAGGTGCTCGGCCTCCTGCAACAGCGTTTCAGCAATCTCATCAACCTGCGTCAGCTGGTCAGCCCGAGGCACCCCCTGCAAAGCGGCCTTCAGACGCATCCAGGTCAACATTAACTGCCCCAGCAAGTCGCCAAACGCGGGTTTGGAGAGGTTTTTTTCCAGCAACGCCAAGTTGCCATCAATGCGCAGCATGGAGTCGGCAAGACACGCCTTGTGCTGGGCCACTTGCACCCCGGCCAGTTGCAGCAGATACAACTTGACCAGGCGCTGCGACAGCATGCGCAACTGCCCGGCCCGGTTCACCGACTCGGCAAAACGCGCTGAATGGATGATGTGCTGCGACACCTGACCGAGGCGCTGGTTGGTGTGCATCGAGGCGGTGCGCAGGATCTGGAACGCATCGTCGTCCGACATCTGGCGCGCGTGCATCAGGATGCCCTTGGCACGCTCCACGGTTTTGCGCTCCTCAAAGCGGCTGGTAATGTCAAGCAGCGCATCACGCTGCGCCTTGTCATGCTGAAAACGGGCCTGGGCCAGTTGGACCAGCGAACGCAGGCGACCGGCGCTGTAGCCGTTGACCACATAGGCGTGAATGCCGGCGTCGATGGCACGCACGATGTGATCGGCATCGCTGTCGCTAGTGAACACCAGGACCGGACGCGGCGAGACTTCGGCAATGGCCTGCATGACCTTGAACAGGGCCTCACCGGGCAGCGGGTCATCACAAATTACCACATCTGGTGCATGACGCACCACTTTCTGCACCAGTTTGTGGCGTTCATGGACCACGCCCAGAATCTGAAAGCCGGTCGCTTCAAGGTCAGGCACCAGCCGGGCTGAGCCTTGAGTGCCATTGAGATGAACCAGTGCAGACGTCATAAAACCAATGTGTGAAGAGGAAAAAGCATATTACCTGCAAGTCTCACACCCACCAAAGTGACCTCGCCATTTGCCTGCAAACCCGGACTCAAAAACTTGGCACAGGTATTGCATAAGTCTTGGCAGACGTAACGAAGCGTCCAACCTGCAGCCTGGCGCTGTCGGCACCCCAATCGGCTCAACTGCCGAAGTCTCTATTTTTCCCCAGCCTCATTCTGGTCGTCAGACGTCGCGTCTGTCGCCACTGGCATGCGGCTTGCTCTCAACCAAGCAAACGAACCACCTCTGGAGTAGCGCGATGAAGAAATCAAAACTGGTCATGATCGGCAATGGCATGGCAGGTGTCCGCACGCTCGAAGAGCTGCTGAAAATATCGCCCGACCTGTACGACATCACCGTCTTCGGCGCCGAGCCACACCCCAACTACAACCGCATTTTGCTGTCGCCGGTGCTGGCCGGTGAGCAAACCGTGGACGAGATCATCCTCAACTCGTGGGACTGGTACAAAGACAACCACATCACCCTGCACGCAGGCTGGAAAGTTACCGAGGTGGACCGCGTCAAACGCGTCGTGCATGCCGAGAACGCCGACGGCGAAAAGCTCAGCACCGAATACGACCGCCTGCTGATGGCCACCGGCTCCAACGCGTTCATCCTGCCCATTCCCGGCAAGGACCTCGAAGGCGTGATTGCCTACCGCGACATTGCCGACACCAACGCCATGATCGACGCCGCGACCAAGTACAAGCACGCGATCGTCATTGGTGGCGGCTTGCTGGGCCTGGAAGCCGCCAACGGCCTGATGCTGCGTGGCATGACGGTGAGCGTGGTGCACGTCATGCCGACCCTGATGGAACGCCAGTTGGACAGCGTGGCCGGCAAACTGCTGCAAAAATCACTCGAAGAGCGCGGCCTGAAATTCCTGATGGGCGCACAAACGCAAGAGTTGGTGGGCGGGCCGGATGGCCGTGTCACCGCCATCAAATTCAAGGACGGCACCGAGGCGCCCGCCGATCTGGTGGTGATGGCGGTCGGCATTCGCCCCAACACCGCGCTGGCTGAGTCCATGCGCCTGCATTGCAACAAAGGCATCGTCGTCACCGACACGCTGCAAACCGTGACCGATGCACGCATTTACTCGGTCGGCGAATGCGCCGCGCACCGCGGCATTGCCTACGGTCTGGTGGCACCGTTGTTTGAGCAGGCCAAAGTGGCAGCCAACCATTTGGCCCAGTTCGGCATTGGCCGCTATGTCGGCTCGCTGACCTCGACCAAACTCAAAGTGACCGGCATTGACCTGTTCAGCGCCGGAGAATTCATGGGCGGCGAAGGCACCGAAGAAATCGTGATGAGCGACCCGTTCTCAGGTGTCTACAAAAAACTGGTGATCAAAGACGACAAGCTGATCGGCGCCTGCCTGTACGGCGACACGGTAGACGGCAGCTGGTACTTCAAGCTGCTGCGCGACGGCCGCAGCGTGGCCGACATCCGCGACAAGCTGATGTTTGGCGAGTCCAACATCGGCGACGTCGGCCACCAGGGCCACAACAAGGCGGCCGCCATGGCCGACAGCGACGAAGTCTGCGGCTGCAACGGCGTCACCAAAGGCACCATCTGCAAAGCCATCAAGGACAAGGGCCTGTTCACACTGGACGAAGTGCGCAAGCACACCAAAGCCAGTGCGTCCTGCGGCTCCTGCACCGGCTTGGTCGAGCAACTGTTGATGTTCACCGCGGGCGGCGACTACTCGGCCACGCCTAAAACCAAAGCCATGTGCGCCTGCACCGACCACGGCCACCAGGCGGTGCGCGATGCGATTCGTGCCAACAAGCTGCTGACCATCGACAGCGTGTACAAATTTCTGGACTGGAAGACGCCCAACGGTTGCCCCAGCTGCCGTCCAGCCGTCAACTACTACGTCACCAGCAGCTGGCCCAAACTGGCCAAGGACGATCCGCAAAGCCGCGCCATCAACGAGCGCAGCCACGCCAACATCCAGAAGGACGGCACCTACTCCGTCATCCCGCGCATGTGGGGCGGAGAGACCAACGCCAGCGAACTGCGCCGCATTGCCGACGTGGTGGACAAATACAACATCCCCACCGTCAAGGTCACCGGTGGCCAGCGCATTGACTTGCTGGGCGTGAAAAAAGAAGATTTGGTGAACGTCTGGAAAGACATCGGCATGCCCTGCGGCCACGCCTACGCCAAGGCGCTGCGCACGGTCAAAACCTGCGTCGGTAGCGAGTGGTGCCGCATGGGCACGCAGGATTCAACCCAGATGGGCAAGGACCTGGAACGTGCCATGTGGCGCATGTACGCCCCGCACAAAGTCAAATACGCGGTCAGCGGCTGCCCGCGAAATTGCGCTGAGGCGGGCATCAAGGACGTCGGCATCATCGGTGTGGACAGCGGCTGGGAGATGTATGTGGCGGGCAACGGCGGTATCAAGACCGAAGTGGCGCACTTCTTTGTCAAGCTCAAAACCAGTGCCGAAGTGCTGGAATACACCGGCGCCTTCATCGAGTTGTACCGCCAAGAGGGCTGGTACTTGGAGCGCACCGTACATTACGTGAACCGCGTCGGGCTGGACTACGTCAAGAAGAAGATTCTGGAAGATCACGAAGGCCGCAAAGCCCTGTGGGAGAACCTGCAGTTTGCGCTGGACGGCGAGCCCGATCCGTGGTTTGAGTTCGACAAGGCCGAGGTCGATACGCGCCAGTTTGCCAAGTTGACCGCTGCTTAGTCCCTTAAAAATTGACAACACATCAACCTCTGGCGCATGACTACCTTGCGCCAGAAGCTATCTAAATAAGAGTGAAGGATTGAGATGAGCAACTGGAAAAAAATCTGCCTGGTCACCGACATTCCCGTTCTGGGTGCGCGCTGCGTGGCCCGGCCCCAAGGCATGGACGTGGCGGTGTTCCGCAATGCACAAGATGAGGTGTTTGCCCTGCTCGACCGCTGCCCGCACAAAGGCGGACCGCTGTCGCAAGGCATCGTGTTTGGCTCTAGCGTCGCCTGCCCGCTGCACAACTGGAACATCGGCATGTGCACCGGCCAGGCGGCAGCGCCTGACGTGGGCTGCACACCCACCTTCAGCGTCAAGGTGGAAGACGGCGCGGTGCATCTGGACACGCAAGAGCTGGCCACGCTGGCCCTCGACCAAGTCGCGCCGACGGCCGGGCCGACTTGCAAAGAAGCTGTTTAAGTACCTAACGATATTGCGATGAAGGCTGCCATGATTGAAACCAAATCGACCTGTCCCTATTGCGGCGTGGGCTGCGGCGTCATCATCGAAACGCAGGGCAACCAGATCAGCGGCGTGCGGGGCGACCCCGACCACCCGGCCAATTTTGGGCGGCTCTGCACCAAAGGCTCCACCCTGCACCTCACGGCCAGCGCCAGTGTGACCCAGCAAACCCGCCTGCTGCAACCCATGCGCCGCCTGCAGCGCAGCGACGCACCGCAGCCCGTGGGCTGGGATGCCGCGCTGGACCTGGCGGCCGACAAGTTTTCAAACATCATCACCACGCACGGCCCCGATGCCGTGGGCTTTTACATCTCGGGTCAGTTGCTGACCGAGGACTATTACGTCTTCAACAAACTCGCCAAAGGCTTGATCGGCACCAACAACATCGACAGCAATTCGCGCCTGTGCATGAGCAG